>CAMEBJ010000172.1 GCA_945912085.1 uncultured Bacteroidales bacterium
AGATGCGCTTCCGAGGCAGGCGGCCCTGATGAATCTCTATGAGAATTTCTGCGCCGGAAACATCGGGAACGAGAAATGGATGGACTTCCTCATTGAATCGCTCCGGACTGAGACTGACCAGCTTGCCGCATCGTCGATGATTTCGTATCTTGCCGAGCCAATGCTCAGGTACCTTTGCGGCAATAGTGAATATTCCGTCAATCAACGAAATATTGACTATTCCGCAAACCGGGAGGCATCCCTTTGGAAAATGGCTGACAGACACCCGCTCGCGTCAGTACGCACGCAAATCCTCCGCCTCCTGATGAAGAATGGCTCCACTGAGCAGGGCACAGAACGTTTCCTTGAAATGTGGGAAAAAGGTCAGGATGAGAGGCTTTCTGAAACCGATTTTATGACTCTTGCCTACGAACTGGCCGTCCGCCTGCCGCAGAAGGCAGACTCGCTGATTGCCGTCCAGAGAGCCAGGCTGTCCGACCCCGACCGTATCAGGCAGTTTGACTTCATCTCCAGAGCAGTCCGCCCGGATGCCCTTTTCGAATCCCTTGCCGATGCGGACAACCGAAGGATTGAACCCTGGGCACTCTCAGTTCTCTACTACCTCAACCACCCACTGAGAGATGAGGAATCCGTGAAATATATCCGTCCGGCACTCGACCTGCTTCCTGAAATCCAGCGCACGGGAGACATTTTCTTCCCGGGAAACTGGTGTGAAAAACTTCTCTCAGGCCACCGCTGCAATGCCGCCCTAAATGAAGTCCGGAAATTCCTAGACGACAATCCACATCTCCATCCCCTGCTCCGTAAAAAGATTCTTATGGCGATGTTCTTCCTTGAAAGTGCAAACTGAGGACTGTCAGCCCCCATACGGATCACCTTCCCGAAGGTAATTGCAGGTCCCCTTTGAACGGAATCCCTACAAAGTCTGGAAATCAATCACTCTGCGGATTGCTTCCTGGCAGACAGGACAGAAAACAGGGGCAAGGTTGGTGTGCATACGGCAGTCCGGATAGGGTCTGTACGCTCCTTTGGACATATAGCCCGCTCCCTCGTAAACTCCGATGAATTTCGCGGCGCTCTCCCCTGCCTCAATCCTTTTCCACATTTCCTCCGCCGGGCAAGGAGCAATGTCGGAAGGCACTGAAGTGCCCTTAGGAAGCATTCCAAGCCATTTTGACGGGAAATCCCTGAGGGTTGTTATGTTCTGTTCCCAAGGCTCAACCTGAGGGAAATAGTATGGAGAATACTGGTCATCGTAAAAATATTCATCTGCCAGCCCGGCGAAACTATGTCCGAATTCGTGGACCACAACAGGCTTGAATGCAGGATGATGGGCAGTGGTGAGAGTGTAGGAATTGTAGATGCCACCGCCTCCGTATGTGTCTGTGTTGGCGAGGATTATGATGTGTTCGTAAGGCAGTCCTGCAAGATAGTCGTGGAGGGTGCGGAGCCTCAGGGTTGTCAGATAGCGGTCAGAATAGAAAGTGCTGAAATGCGAACTGAGGGCCGTGTCTTTCCAGTCTCCCTCAAGAGGGACGCTCACTCCGCTCTGGGCAGACGGGAGGGCAACGGCAATGAAATTGAAGCGGTCTGAGAGACTCCTGAATGGCTCGTATGACAGGATTTCGCGGGCGGCAACTGCCGCATCCTCATAGAAAAGTTCCGCTTCGCCGGCAGTATAGCCCTCGGCGACTATTGCCACATCTATGCAATCCCGGGAGGAACCCGACTTGTGAATATACCGTGAAGGAACATCATCCCGGACGGGAAGATGCCTGATGAGTATGTCGGAAGGGTCAACAGTGTGCTCGAAAAACGCGCTCACACCACCCTTGAAACTGTAAAGTTCAACCCTCACCACGACCTTTTCCTGAGGCATCGGAAGCAGGAAGACATTCTCGAAGGAGCGTCTGGTCAATGTGGCCTCCTCTGTGGTCTGCCATTCCTGAAACAGAGTCGAAAAGCTCTGTATGTAAAGGATTTGCCCCGTTTGGGCAGAACGCATCGAAATCTGTCCGTTGCCTTTCAGGACAAGGGTATCCAGGTTTTTACACCGCCCGTACCATCCGTCAAAGCAGGACAGTTCATCGAGGGAAATTTCCTGAGTGTCAGCGGTTCCGGAAAATATGTAATCAATTCGAAGCGTCCTGTCGTAAGCCAAGGCAACGCTCGCGAGAGTGAGCAGAAATGCTGAAAGGCAGCATATCTTCCTGAAAAACGAAATATTCATTACTCAAGTTTCGCAAGTTCACAATAAAAATATATTTTGCAAATATGGTAAATATACCGTTAAATCACTAAATTTGTCGGATTTTGTGTCAAAAAACTAAGACGAATTTAATAAAACGAAGAAACTATGTGTGGATTTGTAGGAATTTTCGGGATGAAGGACCCGGCTGTGGACTGGAGGACAAAGGCATTGAAGATGTCAGCGAAAATCAGACACCGCGGACCGGACTGGAGCGGGATTTTCGCTGATTCTGATTGTATTCTGGCGCACGAGAGGCTTGCCATCGTGGACCCTCTTTCAGGTGGACAACCGCTTTACTCACAGGACGGGAAAAAAGTTCTTGCTGTCAATGGAGAAATCTACAACCATCAGACAATCAGGAAGGAACTTGCCGGAAAGTACAGTTTCAAGACAGGGTCGGACTGTGAGGTCATCCTTGCCCTGTACGAAAAGAAGGGGCTGGATTTTCTGGAGGACCTGAACGGGATATATGCCTTTGCACTCTACGATTCTGAAAAGGACGCATTCCTGGTGGCACGCGATCCCATCGGTGTCATTCCGCTTTACATCGGCCACGACAAGGACGGCACTGTCTATGTTGCAAGCGAGCTGAAGGCTCTGGAGGGATTCTGCGACGCGTACGAGCCTTTCCTCCCCGGTCATTACTATTGGAGCAAGGACGGGAAATGTACACAGTGGTACAAAAGGGATTGGTTTGAGTATGAAAATGTCAGGGACAATCCAGCAGATGTCAATGAATTGAGGGAGGCGCTTGAGGCTTCAGTCAAAAGGCAGCTGATGTCCGATGTGCCTTACGGAGTGCTTCTGAGCGGAGGTCTTGACTCGTCGATTACAAGTGCAGTGGCTGCCAGATTCGCACAGAACCGTGTCGAGGACGACAGCAGAAGCACAGCCTGGTGGCCGAGGCTTCATAGTTTTGCAGTCGGTCTGAAAGGGGCTCCGGACCTTGCCAAGGCACAGGAGATGGCAGATTTTATCGGCACGGTGCATCACGAAATCAACTACACTGTGCAGGAAGGTCTGGATGCAATTCGCGATGTTATATATTTCATTGAAACATACGATGTTACAACAGTGAGAGCATCAACCCCGATGTACCTTCTGGCGAGAGTTATCAAGAGTATGGGAATCAAGATGGTGCTCAGCGGAGAGGGTGCAGACGAGATTTTCGGGGGATATCTTTACTTCCACAAGGCTCCATCTGCAAAGGCCTTCCATGAGGAGACCGTTCGCAAATTGTCAAAACTCTACCAGTACGACTGCCTGAGAGCCAACAAATCCCTGGCAGCCTGGGGTGTGGAAGGCAGGGTGCCTTTCCTTGACAAGGAATTCCTTGACGTGGCGATGAGACTCAATCCTCAGGCAAAGATGTGCCCGGGCAAGACAGTGGAGAAGAAGATTCTGAGGGAGGCGTTCGAGGATATGCTTCCGCAGTCAGTGGCCTGGCGGCAGAAGGAGCAGTTCTCCGA
>CAMEBJ010000173.1 GCA_945912085.1 uncultured Bacteroidales bacterium
TTCTGGCAAGTCTGTTGTTTTTCGACCAGCCGTTTCCCAGACGGAAAGCAATCCATGGATGAAGGAGACTGAAGCAGCGCTGGAGGAAACGGTTGTGGAAGACCCTGCGCAGGAAGCGGTAGCCGAAAGGAACCGGACCGAGACCGTCTCCATGGCCGAGACAGAAGACCTTCCCGCCAATCCTGACAGTGCAGGGCTGAATGAGTTTCTTCATTCCGAGCTGCTCGAAATAAGAGTAGGTCCAGACATCGTGATTGCCCTGGAAGAAATACACTTTCACTCCCCCGTCCATCAGGTCAAGCAGGGCGGCAAACACCCTGACATAGCCCTTGGGCACAACATCCTTCCATTCGTACCAGAAGTCCCAGATGTCTCCGAGAAGGTAAAGGGCTTCGGTTTCCTGCGGGTCGATTGATTTCAGAAAGGAGACGAAACGCCGCTCCCGGTCATCCGGGTCCTTGACATTCAGACCGAGATGCACGTCGGAGACAAAGTATGTCAATCTTCTCTGAGGCATCTGGCTCCGGGAATTACATGAAGATGAAGATCAGGAGGGCAACGATGGCGCAGTAGAGGGCAAACCACCCGAGGCGCGCTTTCTTGACGAGGGCTATCATTGCCTTGCAGGCGAAAAGTCCTGAAAGGAATGCCGAGACAAAGCCCAGGGCTAGCGGCAATGTGCCAACCGTAGAGGAAGCCATCTTGCCACCGACCAGATCGAGGAAACATTCTCCGAGAATCGGCACAAGAACCATCAGGAATGAGAACTGTGCCATCACTTCACGCTTTACTCCACAGATCAGACCGGTAGAAATGGTCGTGCCGGAACGGGACAGACCGGGTGCCACAGCTATGGCCTGACCCAGACCGACCACAAGGGCCTGCCACCAGGATATGCCATTGCGATACTCCGAAGTTCCCCGAGAAACAGGGTTTCCCTTGAAAATCCTGGATGCCATATCCGACAGCAGAAGAAGAACAGCTGTCACAAGGAGGGCGATACCCACTCCCGTCAGTGAGCCGAACAGTCCCTCGACATAGTCCTTGAAGAACATCCCGACGATGAAGACAGGAATCATCGAGACTCCTATTTTGAGGATGTAATCCGTCTGGTCGTTGTATTTGAATTCGAAAAGGCCCTTCAGAAGATTCAGAATCGGCTTGCGGAACACTATCAACGTGCTCAGCACCGTTGCAGCGTGAACAGTGACCTCAAACACAAGGTCTTCAGAAGCCTCGACCCCGAGAAGTTCCCTGAAAATCACAAGATGACCGCTGCTGCTCACCGGCAGGAATTCTGTCAGGCCTTGTACCAGACCGAGAATTATACCTTCATACCACTCCATAAAAACTACTCCCTGGATTTAAAAGTACCCATAATGGCAACGATTTCGATGATTATGCCGGCAATTATTACAATCGGAGCGGCAACAAGACGCCTGAAATCAAACATGGCGTAATTGAAGACTTCCGGATTGTCGCTTCCTCCGCCCATCATCAGTATATAGCCGGAAATCATCACGATCAGACCGGCCAGAAGAAGTTTGAGCCCCTTCGGGGTTATTGCCATATTTGCCATATCTTATGTACTATAATTTGTAAATATTCAATCATTACATATAAAGTTCGTCCTTTTTCAGACTGACGAGCCGGTTGACCACGAGCCAAGTGCTTACAACACACAGGACTATGCCGGAGACCATCACTATTCCCATTACCAGCATAAGGAGTTCCAGACGGAAGATTGCAAAGAGCTGCGCGAATTCGTTCCGGACCACAAAGAGGACAGCAAGGAGCATAATTATTGCGACCAGCGCGGAAAACATTCCCTGGAAAATGGCCTGAACCAGAAAGGGAGCACGGATGAAACTTCTCGTGGCACCGACCAGCTTCATTGTGTGAATCGTGAAGCGGCGGGCATATACATTCAGGCGTACCGTGTTGTTGATGAGCACAAAAGAAACAAAAAGGAGCAGGCCGATGAAGATGGCAAGGACAACAGAAATCCTGCTCAGGTTGGCATTCAGGGCATCCACGAGGGAATGCTGGTAAACAACCTCATCCACTAGCGGCGAACGGGATATTTCATCCTTCACCATAGCAAGGCTGTCTGCCGAGACAAAATCTGCCTTGAGGGTCAGCTCGACTGAGACGGGAATGGGGGAAGTCTCGAAAACATCGAGGAAATCATCTCCAAGGAGAGCCTTCATTTCTCTCGCGCCCTGCTCTTTGGAGATGTAGTCACTGCCTCTGACAAAACGTTTTTCATCGAGTGATTTTCTATAGGCAAGCGCCTCATTCTCAGTCACATCCTGCTTGAGGATCACCGTGACTTTCATATTTTCCTTGAAATAGTCCGAAACACTGCGGGCATTCACAAGAAGAAGTCCGGCCACCCCGACCAGCAACAAGACCAGACTGATGCTGATTACCGAAGACAGATAGGCATTTACAAGCCTTTTACCTATTATTTTGCTCTCTCCTTTTGCCATATAAAAGTTATCCGGGCCCAAAGATAGTGAAATATCAAAAATTTTTATTATCTTTGTAGAGATTTTGTCTAAAAACGCCAATATGGGAGAGTCCGTCAAAAGAGTACTGTTTGTCAATTCGGAGATATTCCCTTATCTTCCGGAATCTGAAATCTCCACCATCGGAAGGTTTCTGCCACAGGGCATTCAGGAAAGGAAAAAGGAAATCCGTTCCTTTATGCCGAGATTCGGTTGCATCAATGAGCGCAAGAATCAGCTTCACGAAGTCATCCGACTTTCAGGAATGAACATCATCATCAATGACGTTGACAGACCTCTTGTCATCAAGGTTGCATCCATCTCATCAGCAAGAATGCAGGTGTACTTCATTGACAATGAGGACTATTTCCACAGAAAACAGATCTACAGGGACGAAAACGGGGATTTCTTTGCCGACAACGGTCAAAGGGCGGTTTTCTTCGCAAGGGGCGTGCTTGAAACAGTCAAGAAACTCAGATGGACACCGGATGTGATTCACTGCCAGGGATGGATTTCCCATCTGATTCCGCTCTACCTCAAGAAAGTTTACAAGGAAGATCCTATTTTCTCGAACAGCAAGGTGGTGCTTTCACTTTACGACGACACTCCTGCGGAGAATTTCACTGAAGATTTTGCAGACTGCGTCAAATTCGCCGGAATTGGGGATGGGGACGTGGACCTTCTGAAAGACCCCAACGGCATAAATCTTGCCAAGCTCGCAATCCGCCATTCAGACGGAATCATTTTCGCGTCGGACAAAGTCAATCCGGAAATAGCCTCGTCAGGCAGGGAATCTCATCTTCCAATCCTTGAGTATGACAGGGATTCGATTGCCGACGGGTCCTACATTGACGCATACGACAAATTTTATGACCAGACACTGTAAAATGACATTCAACAGGTTAACAAGACTTTTGTTTCTTGGAGCGGCACTGACTTGCGCCGCTTCTTGCATATATGTGGATGACAATCTCGGAAAGAATTTCATCCCGTCAAACCAGATTTACGAGATCCACACGGCAACCCTTCCTCTGGATTGCATCGTAATGGAGCCTTCGGACAGCCTGTCAGCCTACAGTTCCTCACGAATCACCATCGGAGCGGTCCGCGACGGGGTTTTCGGCCTGACAAAAAGAAGCAGCGCCCTCACCATCGTTCCGGTGAATGACACGATTGACCTTGGCGAGAACACGAAAATCAGG
>CAMEBJ010000174.1 GCA_945912085.1 uncultured Bacteroidales bacterium
CACCACCAACAGCGGACAGACCAACAACGGTTACAAGATTGTTGACGGCTGGGGTGAACTCAAGGCGAACGCCTGTCTGGTCTCCTATATGAATGGTTACCAGGATCCGCGCCGGAGCGCCTATTTCACTGAGGCAGCGGAAGACCTTGGCGGAGGCTACATCGGTGTCAGGAGCGGAACGACCAACCCTCCTGTTCCAAACACCTACAAAGGCTACAGCACATTCAAGATTGCCGTGGAGGCCAACCCGGGACTGATCAATGCCGGAGCCAACCCTATGCCGATAATGTACGCCAGCGAAGCAGCCTTCCTGCGCGCCGAAGGGGCGGTCAGGGGATGGAACATGGACGGAACAGCCAAGGTTCTCTACGAAGAGGGAATCAGGCTCTCTTTCGAGGAATTCGGAGTCAGGGGCGCTGACGACTATATGAGGAACAGCACCCTCACACCAGGTGACCACAACGACCCGGTTGTCCAGGCCGACAGTTACGAGAATCAGTCCAATATCACCATCGCTTGGGAAGAAGGTGCGACAATGGCAGAAAAACTGGAGCGCATCATCACCCAGAAATGGATTGCAAGCCTCCTGAACCCGATGGAAGGATGGGCTGATTTCAGAAGGACAGGCTACCCTCGCATCTTCCCTCCGGTGGTTTCAGCTTCACAGCAGGGATGCGGTCTGCAGAGACAGATGAGAAGGCTCCACTTCCCGAAAAGCGAGTACGACACGAATGCCGAGAACACGAAAGAAGCGGCAAAACACCTCTCCAACGGAATCGACAGCGACAACACCGACCTTTGGTGGGCACTGAAGTCCAACGGACAGTATTGATTGGTAAATATTAATTAATAAATATTTAATATATTCATAATCAACGAAATATGAACTACAAACATATATATATAGCGGCCCTGGCCGCAATGGTGCTGACTTCCTGCAAGGACTGGACGACTCCCGAGGCCATGTTCAAGGACCCGGTCAACATCAACGGCAAGGAATACTACGAGGCACTTAGGGCCTACAAGGCATCCGACCATGCTGTCTGCTTCGGATGGTACAGCGAGTGGAACGGGGCAGGAAGCAATATGGAGAGTCAGCTCAGGGGCATTCCCGACTCGATGGATATGGTGTCTATCTGGGGCGGCAAGACAGGACTGTCAAAGAACCAGATTGAGGATATGAGGGAGGTTCAGCAGTTGAAGGGCACGAAAGTCCTCTGGTGTCAGCACGTGGTTGATATCGGAAGGGAAATCACTCCGGCAGGAGTTGACGTGGCTGAATACTGGGGCTGGAACAGAAACGGTTACGACTACACCGAGGAGGCGGACAATGCCATCCGCAAATACGCCAGGGCCATCGTGGACACTTGCAAGAAATACGGTTACGACGGCTGTGACTTCGACTACGAACCGAACTATGGCTACTCCGGAAATATCTCAGGTTCTCCGGATGCAATGCATGTCTTCCTCAGCGAGATGGCAAAATATATGGGTCCCCAGTCAGGAAGCGGCCTGATCCTGGCCGTGGACGGAGAGCCCCAGACTCTCAGACCTGAAAGCGGTCCCCTGCTCGACTACTACATCATTCAGTCCTATTACTGCCGCGGCTACTGGGATCTTGACAACCGCTTCAACAGGCTCCTGAACAAATTCGGGGCACTGGAGGACGAGAGCACCATACTCCGCAAGACAATCTGGTGCGAGGACTTCGAGGCTAACCAGAGAAACGGAGGACCGGAGTACTCTGACAGGGACGGAAGCACCTGTTACTCTCTGATGGGTATGGCACGATACCGGAGACCGGGCATCCCCGATGTGAGGACCGGAGGAGTCGGAGCCTACCGTTTCAACCTTGGAGGCAAGTATGATGACTACAAGATTATGCGTGAGGTCATCCAGGAAATGAACCCTTCTCCGGAAACTCTGAAGAAGAGGGAGGAGGAGAAACAAAAAGAAGAACAGACTGAAGATGAGGAATAAGACTATGAAAAGGATATTTGCATACGCCACCGGCATTCTTGCCACTGCCCTCGTCTGCCTCAGTTGCGACGACGCAAAGTACGGCATCATCACCAATGCAGTTTACATTGACGAGGCCGCCCCTACCGACAGGTTCACCCAGCAAGTTGAGACTGTCACGATGAACGGAACATTCGAGAAGACTATGAGCATCAGGCTGATGAACTATGCCGGGCAGGACGTTACGGTCACCCTTGACGTTGACCGGGAGTTCATCGAAAGCTACAACAGCCGCAAGAATGCCAGCTACGAAATTCTTCCCGATCAGTACTGGACAATGGACAGGAAGGTTACGATTCCATCCGGAAACATTTCCGCGCAGTTCAAACTGAAAATAGAGCCTTTTGAGGCAACTGACGGCAAGGTCTTCGCCCTTCCGATCAGGATTGCCTCCGTGGAGGGTCCTGTCGAAGCCGTTTCTGATGCCAGGCACATTATGTTCCTCTTTGCCACACCTCTGGTGCAAAGGACACCGATTTTCTTCAGCGCAAATCAGGGTTGTGGTGGATCATTCGCAACCAAATTCGAGAATCTGGAGAATCTCACCCTCGAGTTCTGGATGAGGATGGGCAACATCTACGGAGGTCAGGCATTCAACAGCAATTCCTCACCTATTTACACTGGAAACTTCCTTTTCAGATGGTGGCCAAAGAACGCTCAGGGAGACGGCCCGTGGTTCCAGAATGAAATGGGATATGCCCATCTTGATGACCTGACACACCCTTGGGTTGCCGAGAAGTGGTTCCACATTGCCTACACATTCGACGGGAATGATATGACCCTGTTCATCAACGGAGAGAAAGAGGTAAGTATGACTCTGGCAGGGTACAAGTACTCATTCGGGAATATGACTTTCGTAAACTCCCATTACACCAACGGGCAGAACTCCTCGCTCGCACAGATCAGGCTCTGGGACAAATGTCTCAGCCAGGGGACAATCCGTGACAATATGAGCAGAGAAGTTCCGTCAAACAGCAGCGGTCTGCTGGGCTACTGGAAACTTGACAAGGAGGAAGACGGCCTTTTCAAGGATTCCACCGGCAACGGCAACGATTTAACAATCAAGGGAACTTTACAGTGGTCCGACCCTATAAACTTTCTGAATCCTAACAGCGCGGCTTCTTCCGAAAATTAATGAGACTTGTTATACAAAGAGTTTCCCAGGCAAGCGTCACTGTTGCCTCCGAAACGGTTTCTTCCATCGACAAGGGTCTTCTGATCCTTGTCGGTGTCGAAAAGGGTGACACACAGGAGGATGTGAAATGGCTGGCTGGGAAAGCCTCCGGACTGAGGATTTTCGATGACGAGGACGGGGTGATGAACAGGAGTGTGATGGATGTTGGAGGGGGAATCCTTGCCGTCTCACAGTTCACCCTGACGGCATCCACCAGAAAAGGCAACAGACCTTCATATATACGCGCTGCCGGCCACGAAACTGCCATCCCGCTCTACGATGCTTTCTGCAAGGAGCTGGAGGCGGCATCCGGCGTCAGCGTGGGAAGGGGAATCTTCGGGGCTGATATGAAGGTCTCACTGCTCAACGACGGTCCGGTCACCATCATCATCGACTCCCGCCTTCGGGAATGATTTGCAATGCTTTTCCCGTCATACCCGGCTCCGACCGGGTATCCGGAACGAAGAAAAAGGTAGGAATGGAATATTGAAAATAATGACAAAAATAAGAAAAACAAT
>CAMEBJ010000175.1 GCA_945912085.1 uncultured Bacteroidales bacterium
AAGTTTCCGATGACCTTGATGTTGTCCTTGTCCTCCCTCATAACCAGTTCGAGGTTAACGCTCTTACCTTTTTCGATTTCAAAGAACTCGAGCCTTGCCGCAACGCTTCCGTCAGCCATTCTGGTTCCGGTCGTGAGCACGTACTGGCCCGGGTCCAGGTCGACGCCCTTCTTCAGCAGGCTTGACCAGGTGTCCTCTTCAGGGTAATTGAGTACGAATGCTTTCCCGTCCTGAATCCTGGCAATTGTGAAATGAATGTAATATTTCGGGTCTGCAGGTTTTCCCTTGGCCCTGAAGCTGGCGCGGAGCCGTCCTGTCTCCTGGGCTTTCACCTGTTTTTCGGCTGTAGGAGTGAAGTTCACGTCAATCCATCCGCCCGCCGCGTTCCTGTACTGGAGTTTCTCGGTGACAGGGTCGATGCGTGAAGGGATGCCCATACTCCTTGCACCGGCAACGAAGAAAATCTCCCTCGAAAGGGGGTCGCAGATGCGGTGATTCCAGACTGATTCTGGATGCATCTTGAGCCTTCTCGGGTTTTTGCTTCCGTCAATCGTGATATTTTCGCGGCACCAGTTCACCCAAAGCTCAGGGTTGGAACGGAAGCCTTCCGCCTCATTGCGGAGAACCTCATTGAAGAATGATTTGTACGGGGTGAGCATTTCCGTGTAAACGCGCGGATTCATCACATATTCATCAGCCGAGAGGGAATTGTTGAAATGGTCCAGAAGAACGTCTTCGGTGATGTCCCGAAGGTCTTTTGCCGAAATCATCCCGAGCAGTGCCAGAGCAGTTTCCTTGTCGGAAGCCTGATGGATGAAGTCCTTGATCGTCTGCCAGTTGCCTCTTGATGCAATGAGCAGGTCGGCGGTTTTTGCGGGGTCAGTCCCTTCTTCAGCCGCAAAGGCCTCGGCCTGCTGGCGGGTGATGAAGGTTGCGACATAAGCATTCCTGAGGGAATCCTCGTAGGCAGTCCTTTTTTTGTTCAGGGCAATCTGCTCAGCCGTCAGGTCCGGAACGGTGTTTCTCTGGACAGGCGGCACGATGTCCAGGTCGACAATCCCTTTGAAATCCCTTCCTTTGTCGAGGGTAACCACCAGAGTGTCAACGCTCCCGGTGCGGGCTTTGGCAATGCCGAACATACCGTCTTTCGATGCCCACACCCCGATGTCACCCAGGCCGGTGCGCAGCTGTGTGAGACCTTTTTCGTCGCATCTCTTGAACACTACTGTGTAGAGTTCCGCATAGTTGTAGATTTTGAATTCCACGTCGGCGGCTTCGACCGGTTTCCCACTTCTGTCCACAACCTTGACATTCAGGATGTCAGTCGGGGCGTAATTCGATGTTATGTTGATGGTAGTGAAGCACTTTGTCCTGCCGATGACCTCCTCTGGCCCGTCATACACCCCGTAGGCATCGGTGTGCATAAGCATACCCCTTGAGGCAGGTGCGTTGAACCATCCCAGATCCAGCACCGGTTCAGGCTCACAGGCCCCGAGGAAATGCCACTCTCCGTCCGTCCAGACCTCCACCCAGGCGTGATTGTCGTCGGTGTGTGCCCAGCGCGGTGTGTAGACCTGTCGTGCAGGGATTCCGACAGAACGCATAGCGGCAACTGTGAATGTGGATTCCTCACCGCAGCGGCCGTAGGCCGTCTTGATTGAAGCCAGAGGTGAGCTGGTGCGCGCATCGCTTGGAGTATATGTGACTTTTTCGTGGCACCAGTGGTTGACCTCCAGGGCAGCTTCCGTCATTGACAGTCCCTTCACCCTGTCTTTCAGTTCTTTGTAGAAAACCATCCTGGATTCATCCAGATTCTCGTTGTTGACCCTGACAGGGAGCACGAAATGGAGGAATTCACGCTCCGGAACCATTTTTCCCCAAGGCATTTCCTTTCTTGCCTTGAGGCTCTGACGGATGTTTTTCAGGTAGAAATCCCTTGAATAGTCAGTGCTGTCCGGCAGCGGCATACTGCTGTAAAGAATGTCAAGTAACTGATTTTCAGTCCACTCTCCTGAAGCGGAGTTTGAGCAGGACGCAAATGTGAACAGCCCGAGAAATGCTGCGGCCATCGTGGCCAGGAATGAACCTTTTCTCATAAAGTAAATGTTATGTATCTTATAAAATATTGTTTTCTGAATATTCAATATTGTCATAAAGCGAACGGAGGACTGTCATATCGCCGGAGGCGAAAAGCCTGACTTCGCCGCGGGATCCGGAAGGTTCCCCTTCGTTGTTGAATATTCCGTTGATGGATATACCCTTGTCTTTCAGCAAACCCCTTGATTCCATCACCTCCCTGAGATGGTGGACGACTGCCGGGGCCGGGTCGATGATGTCGAATTTCCTGCCGGGGGCGAGGGACTGCGCCACTTTCAGGATGGTGTCCTTCAGAAAAGGGTAGTGGGTGCATCCGAGCACAATCGTGTCCGCACCCGCTTCAACGAGAGGTCTGACGCTTTCCCTTACAACTTCCTCAGCCTCGGGGCCGCAGGTCTTTCCGCCCTCTACCAGCTCCACAAAGCCGCTTCCGATGTGCTCCACCACTTCGACTCCCTTTGCATAGGTGTCCCTGGTGCGGGCATATTTGTCTCCTCTGAGGGTCCCCGCCGTGGCAAGCACGCCGACCACCCCGCTCCGCGTGGTGTGAGCCGCCGGTTTCACCGCCGGCTCCATCCCGATGAACGGGATGTCCGGCCACTCAGCCCTCAACTGCGCAATGGCCGCCGCAGTGGCCGTGTTGCAGGCCACCACAATAACCTGCGCACCCTCCTTCAGCAGAAATTCCGT
Source organism: uncultured Bacteroidales bacterium (assembly GCA_945912085.1). Classification (GTDB taxonomy): domain Bacteria; phylum Bacteroidota; class Bacteroidia; order Bacteroidales; family UBA932; genus Cryptobacteroides. Next base: position 2,788 of record CAMEBJ010000175.1, read on the forward strand.
GATTGTCTTCGCCCTTAGGACGATGAAATCCCGGCTCTTCTCCCCGTAGGGACAGAACGCATTGTCGGCGAAATACACGCAATCTTCCAGCGGCAATTCCCTGCGTATTTCCTTCAGGACGGACAACCCGCCCGCCCCTGAATCAAAAATCCCGATCATATCGCGCAAATATAGAAATTTTCACACAAAATTTGATTATTTTTGCGCCCGTAACATCCGCCGCTTCCGTTCTGTGGAGCCGGAGCGGCATCCACAAGGAGATTTTATGGTAACTTCAGAACAGATACATTCCCTGCAGCAGAGGGTTGAAACCCTTGCGCGCTGCCTTGACATCGAGACCAAAAGGAAGGAGGTGGAGCAGAAACAGGAAAAGACACTCGCGCCCGATTTCTGGGACGACCCGAAGGCCGCCGAGCAGTTTCTCAAGGAACTTGCCGGTGTGAAATTCTGGGTGAGCGGCTACGACAGGGTCGCTTCCGGAGTTGCCGACCTGGATGTTCTCCTCGACTTTGCAAAGGAAAGTCTTGACTCGGCAGGGGAGGATGCCCAGACAGATGAAGTCAGGGAACTGGAACAGGCTTTCAAAACGGTGGAAGCCGACATCGAGGCCCTGGAGCTCAGGAATATGCTCGGTGAGGAGGGAGACAATCTCGGAGCCGTGCTCACAATCAATTCCGGTGCGGGAGGCACCGAGGCGAACGATTGGTCTGCTATGCTGATGAGGATGTATATGCGCTGGGGCGAGCGCAATGGCTACAAGGTGACTGTCACGGATGAACTTGAGGGCGAGGATGCCGGAGTGAAGTCAGTCACAGTCCAGTTCGAGGGCGACTATGCCTTCGGCTACCTCAAGGCGGAAAGCGGAGTGCATCGCCT
>CAMEBJ010000176.1 GCA_945912085.1 uncultured Bacteroidales bacterium
CAAGAAACTGCGCGACTGCAAGATTCACTACAACGACAAGCTCGCAAAGGGCAGGCAGGACGAGACCGAACTCACGAGCATATTCATCACCGAGGGAGACTCGGCGAGCGGAACCATCACCAAGGTGAGGAACGCTGAGAACCAGGCGGTTTTCAGTCTCAGGGGAAAGCCGATCAACTGCTACAAGGAAAGCCGGAAGAGGGTTGCCGAGAACGAGGAGTTGAACCTTCTCATCGCCGCCCTCGGGGTTGAGGACGATATGGACAATCTCAGGTACAACAACATCATCGTGGCGACCGATGCCGATGACGACGGTATGCACATCAGGATGCTTGTGCTGACCTTCTTCCTGAAATACTATCCGGACCTTGTCAGACGAGGCCACGTTCACATTCTCCAGACCCCACTCTTCAGGGTCCGCAACAAGAAGGAAGTTCGCTACTGCTACTCTCCGGAAGAGAAGGAACAGGCAATCAGGAAACTCGGCAAAGGAGTGGAAATCACACGATTCAAAGGTCTTGGAGAAATTTCATCCAACGAGTTCGTCAATTTCATCGGTGAGAATATGAGACTTGATCTTGTCAAGCTGAGTGACGAGGAAAGCATTGCCGAACTGCTTGAGTTCTATATGGGAGACAACACAATCGACCGCCAGAACTTCATCAGGCAGAACCTCAAGAGCGAGGAGGAACTGGAAGATATAAATATATAAATATAAGGATATGTGGAGAAAATTCTGTGGTTTTCTGCTGAAAGCTTGGGGATGGACACCTGACGGGGGCACGGCTCCCGAAGACAAATGCATCCTTCTCGGAGCCCCTCACACTTCAATCTGGGATTTTGTGGTCGCCTACCTGTTCTACCAGGCAGTCGGAGGGGATGCCCTATGCATGGTCAAGCAGGAGATGTTCAAATGGCCTCTCGGGCCAATCATCCGCAAGATGGGCGGGATTCCTGTCAACAAGAAAAACCCTTCGGCAATAGTGCTGAGCGTCATAAGGGAAATGGAGAAAAGGGAGAAATTCCACCTTGCAATCGCCCCGGAAGGCACAAGGCAGCCTGTCAGAAGATGGAAAGCAGGCTTCCACACTATTGCAAAGGAAACCGGAGTGCCGGTCTATCTCTGCTATTTCGACTGGGGGACGAAACACGTCGGCATCAAGTGCAGGTTCGAACTGACGGACGACGCAAAGGCTGACCTGAAGAGAGTCCAGGAAGAATTCGAGAAGATGCATCTTGTCGGAAAGCATCCTGATATGTACATCACACATTAAATTCCTGATATGGATTTTTTTACAAGAAATTTTATGAGGTGGAGGGAGAAGTATGTCGACACCTTGGGAAAACTGTTTGAATACTCGACCACAATCTTCGAGAAGAACAAGATGTCAGTAATGCTTGATTCTGACATGAACTACACCTATGGAGAATTCCGCAAGAAATGCAACGAAGTTTCCGCAAGGCTGTCGAGGTACGGAATCGGTGCCGGAGACAGGGTGGCAATCCTCTCGCAGAATATGCCGAACTGGACCGTGGCAATGTTCTCCCTGGTTCCATTCGGAAGGATTGCAGTCCCGATTCTTCCAGACTCATCAGCAAGCGAAGTAACGAATATACTCACCCATTCACAGTGCAAGGCGATTTTCGTGTCAAAGAGACATCTTGGAAAAATCAGTCAGGAATGCCTCGACAGACTGATTCTGGTCATTGACATCGAAGAAATGGATATCATCAGGAGGGATGACTCGGCCTACACCTGCAACGGCAGGGTAATCAGCCCTCTGCCTGATGACCTGGCAACTATCATCTACACTTCCGGAACGACAGGAAACGCCAAGGGAGTTATGCTGAGCCACCGGAACCTGGTGACCAACATCAAGATTTCCTATCACGCGCATAAATGCACCGAAAAGGACAAATGGCTTTCAATCCTGCCTATGCCGCACACCTACGAAATGAGTATCGGTGTCCTCTACCCTCTCTATGTAGGGGCCTGCGTGTACTATCTTCAGAAACCACCTACACCTTCAGTGCTCCTGTCTGCCCTCAAGACAGTCAAGCCTACAGTGATGCTCTCCGTGCCTCTGATCATCGAGAAAATCTACAAGAACAGCGTCCTGACGACCATTTTCAAAAGCCGGGTGCTCAAATGGATGAAGGAAAAGATGCCGTCGCTGCTCTACGGTCTGATCGGTATGAAACTCAAGGCCATATTCGGAGGACGCATCAAGTTCTTCGGAATAGGCGGGGCAAAACTCGACTCCACAGTGGAAGCATTCCTAAAGAAAGCACATTTCCCTTACGCCATTGGCTACGGGATGACCGAATGTGCCCCGCTCATCTGTACCGCAAACACAAAACAGACAAAGGTAGGTTCTACCGGAGGGGCAGCCTGGGGGGTCTCCGTGCGTCTGAACAACGTAAATCCTGAGACCGGAGAAGGAGAAATCGTCGTCAAGGGTGACAATGTGATGCTCGGCTACTACAAGGACCCTGCCCGCACCCGGGAAGTGTTCACAGACGACGGCTGGTTCAGGACAAACGACCTTGCAGTTCAGGACGAAAAAGGAAGATTCTACATCAAGGGAAGACTCAACAATATGATTCTCGGACCTTCCGGAGAAAACATATATCCGGAAGAAATCGAGAAGGTCATCAACGATATGGACGAGGTCAACGAATCCATCGTGATGGAGAGGGACGGTCATCTCGTTGCCCTGGTGCAGTTCAATGACAACATCATCGATTGGGACCAGGAAGGCGAGGACGAATTCTTTGAAAAAATGGAGGCACGCAAGCAGGCCGTGCTGAATTTCGTGAACAAGCACGTCAGCAAGTCCTCCAAGGTCAATTCCGTCGAAGTGATGAAGGAACCTTTCGAAAAGACGGCAACCCAGAAAATCCGCCGTTTCAAGTACAAGAAGGATAATTCAACATCTGCAGAAACGACAATCCCGTCTGAGGATACATCATCAACAGACGGGAAGAAATCAGAATAGGACGTCAGCAAACGGGTCAGTTCGTTTGCTGAAGTCTTGACTTGGCGTAATCCAAAGTAAGATTGAAAACGCGGGAAGATGATGACGGAGCATCAAACATTGCATCCGTCATTATTTTTTCGCAGATGGAGCGAAGTCCCCTTGCTCCGAGTTTGTTCTCAATTGCCGTGTCAACAATCAACTCGAGGACACCCTTGCCGATTTTCAGTTTCATGCCGTCCATCTCGAACAGTTTTTCGTACTGACGGATGATGGCATTCTTCGGCTCGGTGAGAATCCTGAGCAGAGCCTGCCTGTCCAGCTGGTCCAGATAGGTGACCACCGGAAGACGTCCAATGATTTCAGGTATCAGGCCATAGGAACGGAGGTCAGCGGCTGAGACATACCTGAGGAGATTCTCCTTGTCGATTTTTTGCTTGTTTGCGGCACCGTAGCCAATTACCTGAGTATTCAGCCTCTGGGCAATCCTCCTCTCGATTCCCTCGAAGGCACCGCCGCAGATGAAGAGAATGTTCCTGGTGTCCACCTTGATGAACTCCTGCTCGGGATGCTTGCGGCCTCCCTGCGGAGGGACATTGACAACACTTCCCTCAAGCAGCTTGAGCAGGGCCTGCTGGACTCCCTCACCGGAAACATCGCGCGTAATGGAAGGATTGTCA
>CAMEBJ010000177.1 GCA_945912085.1 uncultured Bacteroidales bacterium
GTTTCCGTTCTGATACAGGATTGCCTTGAAGCCCTGTGACTCCCAGCCCACAGGAGGAGTGAGGTCATCGGCAACGGCGATGGCACCGTCGTAGTGGTAGAAAGTAGGTATGCCGTTGTAAATGTAGGCAAGCCAACGCTCAAGGTTGCTCTTGTTCTCGAATGCAGTCTCAATGTCGAGCTGGTCGTCCGGCTGCTTGTCGAGATAATCGCAGGAAACAGTGCTGAACACTGCCACAAGACCTGCAATCAGATATATGAATTTGTTGTTTTTCATTTCAACACTGTTTTTTAGAATTTGAATTCAAGACCTGCGGAAATTGATTTCATTACCGGATAGGCAGCACCGGTGTTTGAAGCCAGCTCCGGATCCCAAAGTTTGAATTTCGAGAATGTGAGCAGGTTGGTTCCGCGGACATAGATTCTGGCACTGGAGATGAATGATTTCTCCGCGAATTTCTTCGGAAGGGAGTAACCGATTTCAATATTCTTGAGCCTGAGGAAACTCATATCCTTTAGCCACCAGGTGGAAGCCTGGCTGTTGTTTGCATTCACACCATAGTCAAGACGCGGATAGAAAACATCCTGACTCGGATTCTCTTCCGTCCACCTGTCCGTGTAGTTGGTGAATATGTTGTAGGTGGTACCCTTGTTGGATGCAGGGATGATGTTTCCGGAAAGGATGTTCCAGGTCTTGCCCACGCCCTGGAAGAGGGCTGATATGTCAAGATCCTTCCAGGAGAAGGTGAATCCGAAACCGTAAACCATCTCAGGGTTCTTCGTGCCCCCGATCGGGGACTTGTCGTAAACGTCGATGTAACCGTCCTTGTTGACGTCCTTGTACTTGATGTCACCCGGACGCACCTTTGAAACGAGGGTCACCTGAGGCAGATAAGGCTGAAGTTCTCCTGTCTCGACATCCACGAAATCATCGTAGGAGTAAAGTCCTTCGGCGACATAGCCGAAGAGCTGTCCGACAGGATGTCCGGTCTCGGCACGGTTGGTTCCGATTACGGCTGCCGGCTCATCCATCTCGACGATGGTGTTGTGAGCGTAGGTGAAGGTTCCCATAACGCTGAGGAAGAAATCCCTGCCGAACTGTTTCCTGATATTCAGGGAAAGATCGACACCCTGGTTCTTCACCTTACCGAAGTTCTGCCAAGGGGACTTGATGAAACCGGCAGTCTGAGGGATGGATGTCCTCTCCATAAAGATGTTGTTTCGTCTCTCGTCGAAGAAGTCCACCTGAAGGTCGGCCACTCCGTTGAAGAGTCCGATTTCAAAACCTACGTCGGCTTTGTTTACTTTCTCCCAAGTCAGGTCAGGCACTGCAAAGTCACCCTCTGCCATACCGTTCTTGTTGTAGTTGGATTCATACCCCCATCTGTACTCTCCAAGTGTGTTCCAGTCGTCGGTGATGGTAGAGAGATAGGCGAAACGACGTCCGTCGAGGGAGGCGTTACCGGTCTGTCCGTATGAAGCCCTGATCTTGAGTTTTGAAAGGACTTTCTTCGCACGCTCCATAAAAGGTTCTTCAGAAATTACCCATCCTATGGCTCCTGAAGGGAAGAATCCGTACCTCTTGCCCGGAGCAAAGTTCTCTGAACCGTTGTAACCGAAGTTGAACTCAGCCACATAGCGGTTTGCAAATGTATATGAAGCCCTTCCTGCAAGACCCTGGTTCCTATAAGGAAGCTTGCTTCCGTTGTCGTAGTTTCTCCTGTTGAACAGAAGCAGACCGGAAACGGCGTGCTTTCTGTCGAATGTCCTGTCGTAGGTTACGGCTGCTTCGAGATAAACGCTCTTGTTTCCGTAAGTTCCGGAGTTGGAGTGTCCGAGGGTATTGCTGCCGTTTTCCTTCACGGTAAGAATGAGGGAACCGTCCTCGTTACGGCCTGATGCCGGGTTGTAGAGGGTAGGTTTGGTCGAACGGCTGACCGTTCCGGTCGCATAGCGATCGAATGAGAACGAAGCCCTGAGCTTGAGTCCTTCCGTGAGGAACTTGAAGTCCTGCTCGAGGGTTACTAGAGTCTCGATTTTGCTGGCCGTAGTCCTGTTGTATCCCCTCTGGGTGGCCATTGCCCAGACATTCGACTCCTCCGTTCCGGCGATTTCACCAGTGGAGTACTGCACAGGAAATTTGAAAGGCACAGCCCTGAACGCCCTGTTGAAAATCTCACTCACACTCTCAGGAGTGGAGTTGCGCTCCTGAAGGTAACCTCCGATGTTGATGCGGAGCTTGGTGGTGTTGGTAATTTTTATGTCCACGTTGGACCTGACATTGTACCTCTGCAACTTGATTGACGGGTCCCATTCTTTTGAAGCATCGCGTGTCAAGATACCCCTTTCATTGTAGAATGCGCAGACAATCGAGTAAACGACCCTTTCGTTACCTCCGCTGATTTCGGCAGTCACACGCTGGTTGTTCGCCCAGTCCTTTGAAATTGCCCTGATCCAGTCCACATCAGGATAAATGTCCGTATCGTAGCCGGCCCTTGTCTTGGCAATCTGGTCTGTGTACATAGGGAGTGAACCAGTGTCCACAAGGACATCGTCCAGCAGCTGCATATAGTCAGCCGCTCCGATGTACTGCGGAAGTTTCACCGGCTGTGTTCCTGCGAACTCCGCCTTGATGGTAACCTTCGGCTTTCCGGCCTGACCGCGCTTGGTGTTGATCAGGATGACACCATTTGCTCCACGCACACCGTAAACGGCACTTGCAGCAGCGTCTTTCAGGACAGAGAACGATGCGATTTCCTCGGCATCGATGGTGTCAAGGCTCCTTTCGATTCCGTCCACCAGAACGAGGGGATCTCCTCCGACACCCTGGAAAGTCGAGATACCGCGAATCCAGAAAGTCGAGTTGTCATAGCCAGGCTCACCTGAACGCTGGATGGCAAGTACTCCTGCCACATTACCTGCAAGGTTGTTGGTCAGTGAACGGGTGGTTGACACCTTGAGGGCCTCAGGCTGGATTGCCGTGATGGAAGCCACGACCGATTCCTTCTTCTGGGTACCATAGGCGACCACGACCGCATCTTCAAGCTGGCCGATGTTCTCAACGAGTTCGACATTGATGACCTTACGCTCACCGACTGTCTCCTCCTTGGTTACGAATCCGACATAGTCATACACCAGGACGGTCCATTTCTCAGGAACCACGATGGTGTACTTTCCGTCAAGGTCAGTGATGGCATTGACGTTCTTGTCGTTTTTGGCATAGACGGTGGCACCAACCAGGGGCTCACCCTTCTCATCAGTGACATTACCGACAATCCTGAGGCCGGCAGTGTCCTGGGCAAAGACTGCAGACAGGCTGGAAACGAACAATGCCGCCGCCAACAGACTGCGTCTCAAAACACTTGAGTATCTGTTTGAAACCATATTTAGTTAGATTAGTGTGTTATTCAACTTTTACGGAAAAGAGTTTCAGCCAGCCGCCAGAGGTCACGTTCTGCTTTGCCGCGATGTAAATGCCCGGCTTGTTCTCATTCCAGCTGTCGGTTATGCCGACAGCCCAGAAATACTCTCCCGGAGGGACATCCTCAAATCTGGCAGTAAGCACATAACTGCTCGGTTGCCCTTTCTTCCAGTCAGAAGGTCTGGCATTGTCATCGTACACGAAAGCGACTGTCTTGTAGGTTCTCT
>CAMEBJ010000178.1 GCA_945912085.1 uncultured Bacteroidales bacterium
CTCTCCGTTGACTTTCAACGGGTTCGTGAAGGCGGGCACTCTCATCTACGACGACCTGTTCACTATATACCCGTTCGAGAACCGGCTTTTCACCCTCAGGATGACAGGTCAGGAAATAAAGGACTACCTTGAGGCCTCCTACGACGGATGGATAAATACGGTCAGCGGGAAGTCCGCTCAGGAGCATCTTCTGAAAATCACCCAGTCTCCGGATCCGCGTACCGGTCAGGACAGATGGTCTTTTGTGGGACGTGCCTACAACCTGGATTCAGCTGCCGGACTGGTTTACACTGTGGATGTAACAAAGCCTTGCGGCAGTCGCATTGAGATTGTCTCCACTGCCGATGGGGAGAAATTCTTCACTGACAGGGAATATGTGGTTGCGATGAATTCCTACAGGGCCAGCGGTGGGGGCGGCCTACTGAAGGCTGCCGGAATCGACTCTGAAACGATGAAGGAAAGACTGGTTGCCAAATATCCGGAAATCAGGGATCTTCTCCACTCTTACCTGTTGGCTTTCGGCTCGATTGACCCTGCCGTCATCGGTGACCCTGAGGTCATCGGAAACTGGCAGTTCGTTCCGGAATCTTTGGCCGGACCGCTGATGAGGCAGGATATGAATCTGCTTTTCTGAATCGGGATTGGAAAAGACAGGGAATAGTTATATATTTGCGGGTTGTTTGAGAATATTCGATATTCCTTAAAAAGGGACTTCAAATGCACGGAATCACCAGAAGGAAATTGGGGGCGGGAAAGTTCTCGATGAAGACAAAACTTGTGCTCGGACTGGGCTCCATTGCCGTTATGCTGCTCCTTTCGAGCGTCATTTCTGTTATGGAGTTCCGCCGGATGAGTTCGTATGTGTCGGACCAGGTGGCGGCAAACATACGCAACATCAATGCTGCACAGAAACTTGCGTCCAAGAGTGATGACTACAATCTGAAGATGCTGGCCGCAATCGGGGACGACGAGGGGGGAAAGCTGCCGGATTTCGATATGGCGGCTTTTCTGGATTCCTGTGACAGTTTGCGCAACTCGTTGACTTCCAAGAAGGCAAATCCCATTACTGATTCAGTGGTCTATGCCTACACGGCATATATGCTCACATCCCTTGAGTTCGAACAGGTTATGATGTCGGATTTCATCAATTCGAGGGAATGGTATTTCGAAAGGCTCCAGCCGCGTTACCACAGGCTCAGAAGCGACATCGAGAAACTGACTGCCGTGGCCTACGATGAACTGCACGCCAATTCCCTGACTTTCCAGCAGAGTTTCTACAGGAGCATCATCCCGGGAATTGTGTCGGTGGGTGCCGGACTCATCCTGATTGCCCTCCTGTATTTCTTCATTTCCGCTTACTATGTCCGTCCGATTTACAAAATGCTTGCGTCCCTGAAGAATTACGGATTGACAGGAGGACGTTACAACTTCACTTTTGACGGGACGGATCAGCTTGCGGAACTGAATGCGGAGTTGCAGGAAGTCGTCGATGAGAATGTGGAGCTCAGGCGCAGGAACAAGTCCCTCAAGGACGAAAGGGACAGAATGATCGAGGTCGTCGAATCAGTACAGGAATAAGTTTCGCAAGAGATTTGCTGCAATGAACATCAGGGTAATATCAAAGAATGTTGGACTGGCTTTGCTGGTCAGCGCCCTCTTTATGTTCCTGTCAATGCTGGTGTCGGTCTTCAACGGCATGGACTCGGCGTTCGGACCTCTTGCCATCAGTTTCATCATCACCTTTGTCTTTGGGGCCTTCCCCTTCGTCTTTGTGAGGGAGTCCGCCGCAATTTCGGTTTCGGATGGTTTTATGACAGTTGTGCTCTCCTGGCTGCTTTCATTCATCTTCGGGATGTTGCCTTATGTGCTCTGGGGAGGGGACTTTTCCATTACCAATGCCTGGTTCGAGAGTGTCTCCGGCTACACGACTACGGGTGCGACCATCCTCACCGACATTGAAGCCCTGCCGAAGGGTCTGCTTTTCTGGAGATCCTCCACGCATTTCATCGGAGGCTTGGGAGTAGTTGTTTTCCTGCTTCTTGTGCTTCCGTCGGCAAGCCCTTTCCGCCTGAAACTCTCCAGACTCGAACTTTCATCGCTTTCGCGTGAGGGCTACCGTTCGAGGTCGATGAAGACTGTGAGAATCATAGTGTCGGTATATCTCGGAATCACAGTCTGTTCAGCCCTTACTTTCTGGATTCTTGGAATGTCTTTCTTCGATGCCGTGAACCATGCTTTCAGTGTCGTCTCGACAGGAGGATTCAGCACGAGGAATCTTTCGGTGTCGCATTTCGGCTCAACGGCAATCAATTACGCCGCAGCTTTCTATATGCTGGCAGCATCCCTTCATTTCGGCCTTGTCTATTCTGTCATCATTACGCATTCCCTGAAGCCTCTTCTGAAGAATCCGGTGTTCAGGTATTATGCCGGTTCGGTCGTTGTGATGACCATTCTGATTATGTTTTCGCTCCGGCTCCACGGCGGATATGAGTCCTGGCTCAAGGCCGCTTCCGATTCGTTTCTTCAGGTGGTCTGCTATGTGACCACGACAGGTTTCGGAATAGTCGACAATGCAGCCTGGCCTTTTATGGGAGGAATCGTTCTCCTTTTTGCTTCAATCCAATGCGGTTGCTCCGGCTCTACCGTGGGAGGTATCAAGGCTGACAGGCTTTACATTGTCTTTCAGACACTTGCCCGGCAGATTCGTTCCGGACTCCATCCGACTTCAGTGTCGAAAATCAGGGCGGGGAAACATTATCTGACTGACAGTGAGGCCCTCCCGGTGCTGCTGTATGTAATCCTGTATTGTTCGATAATGATTATAGGCATTCTGCTTCTCACCCTGTGCGGAGTGGATGTGATGCCGGCGGTTTCAGGAACGGTCGCATCGATGGGCAATGTCGGCCCGGGTCTAGGTGAGATCGGTTCCTTCGGCAACTTCAGTACACAGCCGGCGGTCGCAAAGTTCATATATTCGGTTCTGATGATTTTCGGCCGTCTTGAAATATATCCGATTCTTGCTGTGTTCACCTTCATTTTCAAAAGGAGACATTGATGGCAAGGGCTGACTTTCTCTATTCGGGTTTTCTTTCCCATCTGAAATATGAACCGACGCAGTGCCAGCAGAAGATGCTCCGCGTCGCTGCTGATTTCATCAGTTCGGATGACTCCGACATACTTGTGGTGAACGGATATGCTGGAACGGGAAAGACCACTGCGATGTCAGCCGTCATCAACACGATGAAGGAATTTCACATTCCCTGTGTTCTTCTTGCCCCGACAGGACGTGCCGCAAAGGTGCTTTCAGGGTATTCAGGATTTCCGGCCAGCACTATCCACAAGCATATATATCGCCAGAAGGCTGTCGGTGGGGACGGTTTCGGAGAGTTCTCCCTGTATGTCAACAAGATGAAGAACACCCTGTTCGTGGTGGATGAGGTCTCTTTGATAGGAATCGATTCGGATTCGCGGCAGGGCACCTCCCAGTTCGGCACGGGAAACCTTCTGGAGGACCTTGTCTCATTCGTCCGCAGGGGGGTGGAGTGTAAATTGATAATGGTCGGGGACTCTGCCCAGCTGCCTCCTGTGGGACTTGATGCGAGTCCGGCTCTGTCAAAGGA
>CAMEBJ010000179.1 GCA_945912085.1 uncultured Bacteroidales bacterium
AAAACGCGGTTTTCCGACAGCAACCACAAGGATTTCAGCATTGCGGGCCACCTCAGCGAGGTTCGCGGTGCGGCTATGGGCAATGGTCACCGTGGCATTCTCATCCAGGAGCAGTTTTGAAACCGGCAATCCCACAATGTTGCTGCGGCCGATTACCACCGCCCTTTTCCCGGCAATGGTCACTCCGGCCTTTTCCAACAACTTGATGATTCCCTTAGGAGTGCAGGCAACTGTGCAGGGTTGTTTCTGCCAGAGCGCCGCAACATTCAAGGGGTGGAAACCGTCCACATCCTTCTCCCTGGCAATGGTCTCAATGACTTTCGCCTCACTGATGTGCCCCGGGAGCGGCAGTTGGACAAGAATACCGTCAACACTGTCATCCTCATTGAGGTCCCTGATCAATCCGAGGAGTTCCTGTTCAGAAATGTCTGCAGATTTCCTGACAGTTGTGTTTCTGATTCCTACAGCCTCCGATGCCTTCGCCTTCCCAGTCACATACGAAACACTTGCAGGGTTGTCCCCCACCAGAATGACCACAAGATGCGGCACACGACCGTATTTTTCAGGGAAAGAGGCTACTCTCAAAGCCATCTCAGCCTTCAGCTGAGCTGCAAGATCCTTTCCGGAAACTATCATATTTTCGTTCTTAATTACGGTATATTTAATATTTCGGATTTCTATTTGGCCATCGACGCGATGACAGATCGGTTGATTTCAGCAATCTTCGCCTCATCCACCTTGACGACCTGGCGGTCGTAGGTAATCAGACCGTTCACCTCACCCTCCACGTCGGTTGTCTGGGTGTAAACCGCTGCTGCACAACCTGTCTGGACAAACACCTTCAGCATTTCCGCAAAATCGGCATACTGGGTCAGGACCTCTTCAAGAGATTTCTTGACGCCGCCATATCCCCATTTGTTCTCAATCTGCCAGAGATGACCCTCGACAGGATAGCCTATTCCGCCATATTCTCCGAGCACATTGACGAACTTGCGGTCAAATGCGTTCATAGCAGGGCAAGGATAGTGATGCACATCCAGAATGTCTCCGCAGAAATGGAGGTTTCCTCCTGAAGCGGCATTGATCAGACGGGTAGAATCCAGTCCCCTTGTGTAATCCACGACAGCCTCTGTGTCGAACTGTCCCCAGGCCTCATTGAACGGCACCCAGACGACAATGCTCTGGAAACATTTGAGGGAATTGATAATCGCGGTCCATTCCGCATAATAGTTGTCTTTCCATTCCTGAGGAATCACGCAGTCTGTTCCTCCAGTGAAACTATCTCTGCCCCAGACATTTGACACACCGGCAACCACCTCAGGATCACGCGCCGGCATCTGCTTCTTGTCGTGGTCTCCGATGCAAGGCATATCCTGCCATACCATCATTCCAAGAACGTCGCACCAATAGTACCAGCGGGCAGGCTCAACCTTGATGTGCTTCCTGATCATATTGTAGCCCATCTCCTTTGTCTTCACGATGTCAAATTTGAGAGCCTCGTCAGTCGGCGCCGTGTAAAGACCGTCCGGCCACCATCCCTGGTCAAGAGGCCCGAACATGAACAGGCCCTCTCCGTTCAATGCCATACGTCTGTATTTATTTGGAGAAGAATCCCTTATAACTGATATACTGCGCATTGCAGTGTAGCCGTCAACACTGTCAATTACCTTTCCCTTCCTTTCAACAGTCAAACGAAGTCCGTAAAGGTAAGGACTGTCAGGAGACCAGGTCTTCACATCCGGCACCTGCAGGACTGCCTTGCCATCACTGGCCTCAACCTGTGCAAGGACCTGAGAACCCGGCTTCTCGGCGGAATATCCCTCGCCCCCTTCAAGAAGGCTGACCTTCACGACATCACCTTCCGCAAGTCCATTCGTGGAGACATCCACAGTGAGGGAGGAAGATGCAAGGTCACCCTGTGCACAGAAACTGTCAATCCTTGTTTTTGGAACAGGCTCAAGCCACACGGTCTGCCATATTCCTGTAACCGGAGTGTACCATATACCCCTGTTGATCAGACATTGCTTTCCCCTTGGCTGGAAGCTGTTGTCAGTTGCATCAGTCACTCTTACCCTGAGGCTCTGCGCACCTGATTTTTTCAGATAAGGGGTGATATCGAATGAGAACGGATCATATCCGCCCTTGTGCTCCCCGACCAGGACATCATTGACATAAACCTCAGTGTGCCAGTCAACTGCACCGAAATGAAGAAGGACATCGCATCCTTTCCAGGACCTGGCAAGGGTGAAATTGCGCTCATACCAGAGAGCCTGGTCCTTTGACACCCACTTCCCTACACCGGACAGTGAAGATTCAATGGCGAAAGGGACCATAATCTGCCCCTGTGAAGCAGGCATTTCCCCGGCCGTGGCATCGGAGATTGCATAATTCCACAATCCGTTGAGATTGGCCCATTTGGCTCTGACCATCTGCGGGCGGGGATATTCCTCAAGAGGCTTTACCTCCCCGGAAAGTTCAGAAGCCCAGGGTGTTCTGATGTTGCTCCCGACAGGAGACCACTGCCCAAAGGCCGGCAAAAATGAAGCAGCGATGACAACGCAAGAAACAAGAATCTTTTTCATATTTAATATATTGTTGATATTTAATCAATCGAAACCCTTTTCTTTCATTACGAAAAAAGGAAAGGCAAATATAAGGAATATCGCTTATATTTCGTATTTTTGTGTTTCGAACATATTTAATATTCAGAAATTTTTCATTATGAAAAAGAAGATTTTCATTCTATTCACCATTCTTTCCGCGGTGTCGATGCTCTTTTCTTCGTGCTCTGAGCCGGAAACCGGCATTACCGTGATGTCCTACAACATCAGGATGGGCGTCGCAAAAGACGGGGACAATTCCTGGGAAAACAGGAAAGCTGCCACCCCGGCAATGCTTGCAGACTGTGCTCCGGATGTGTTCGGAGTTCAGGAAGCATTTGATTTTCAGTTGGATTACATTGAACAGACCAGCCCTGCGTACAAGTGGGTCGGAGTCGGACGCGATGACGGAAAGACAAAAGGAGAGTGCATGGCGGTCTTCTACAATGCCGAGAAAATCGAACTGCTTGACTGGGGGACATACTGGCTGTCGGAAACTCCTGAGGTCCCGTCAATGGGATGGGATGCCGCCTGCCGCAGGACAGCGACCTGGACTCTTCTCAAAATCAAGGAGAACGGCAAGAAATTCTGGTTTGTGAACACCCATCTGGACCATGTCGGGAAACAGGCCAGGGCAAACGGACTTCAACTGATTGTGGACAGGATTGACGGGATGAACACCCAGGAGAAACTGCCTATGGTGCTGACGGGAGACTTCAATGTGACTCCGGACGACCCTTGCCTGGTTGAACTCGACAAAAGGATGAAAAGTGCACGCGCATTTGCCATTCAAAGCGATGACAAGCCGTCATTCAACGGGTTCAAGGCCCCGAAATCAGTCATCGACTACATCTACTACTCAGAATTCAGCGAATGCGGGACATTCAGGGTTGTTGACTCAGAGTATGCCGGATGTCCGTTCATATCGGACCACTACCCGATTCTTGCTACTCTGAAATTTTAAGGAATATGAAAAAAATAACCTGCTTCAGATATGGATAAGATTTTCGAGAACAGA
>CAMEBJ010000180.1 GCA_945912085.1 uncultured Bacteroidales bacterium
GTTTTTCGGAAGCTGTTTGCTGAAAGAGTGGGAGAGTGCCTCGATTGCACATTTTGCCCCGAGATACGAACCTCCGATGCCAATCACAACCACAAGGTCAACTCCCTTTGCCTTCCACTCGTCACGGATTGCCTCGCAGTCAGCGATGAGGCTCTCAGGAGTCTGTGAAGGAAGATGTTTCCAGCCGAGGAAATCGTTTCCTGCACCAGTCTCGGACTCAAGGATGTCGTATGCCTCCAATGCCTTGTCAACGAATGTGTTGTACTGGCTGTCTTCCACGAAAGACTTGCAGCCGCTCAAATTTACTTTTACCATAGTCGTATTTGTTTTTAGTTGATATATATTCTTTACTGTATATATTTAATATTTAATATTAAAGAAACATAGGGAATGTCTCATATCTCGTCGGCGATGTCGTCGTCCTCGTCGTCAAAGTCAAAACCCATCTGCGCCGCGAGTCTGTCCGAGACGTCGTCCGGAATTTCGAAACTGAGTGAGTCCCAGAGAGTTTCCATCTGCCTGCGGTCCTTCTTGGTCGGTCTTCCGGCGCCAGGGTCCCTCTTCAGGAAGAAGGTCTCGACAGGGTGCCTTAGCTTGTCCAGTTCCTGTTGAGGAGTGATGTTCTCGGCAAACTCCGGAACCAGTTTCGCCCCCATACGCTTTTCGGACAGGGCCAGGACCCTGTAGGTGAATGTGACCGCACCTTTCCTTGCCGCAATCACGTCGCCCGGCTTGACCGCCTTGGAAGGCTTCACGTCACCCCCATTCAGACGAATTTTCCCGCCCTTGCAGGCCTGTGTGGCTTCATTGCGGGTCTTGAAGACCCTTATTGCCCAAAGGTATTTGTCTATTCTTGTGTCTTCAGCCATTGTTTATGTTTCCGAAATATTGAATATTCCGCATTTACTCTTCCTCCTCCGTCTCGGCGTCCAGACCCTCGTAATCCTCACCTTCGAGGAAAGGGGCTGCGTCAGGATTTATGTATGAGTCCGTTTGCTCGCAATCCTCGACCATAGCCTCAAGCAGGACAGAGCCCTTTTCGACCGGCACAATGAGGAAATCCGGCATATCCGCGGGAATGAGCACCGTCTCTCCGCTTTTCAGACGGCATTCACTGGTGTTTGCACCGCCTTTCCCGTCAGTGGAAGCCGTCTGGATGGACACCTCTCCGCGGATACAGGTGTAGATGATGAACCGTCCGAATTTCTCTGTGGAGATACGTAATGCATCATTTATATACATCTCATTGACAGTAAACTCATTGCATTGGATTAACCTTGTGACAGCCTCCCCGGCGCGTGACTCAGCCGGCTGACAGGTGCTCCCGTCATACTTCCTGTAGTCTATGAAATCAATCGCCTCCTCCAGCATCAGGGGCTCCCCGGACGCGCCATTTGCCGCTCCATCCTTTCCTGCCGCTCCATCCGGATTCCAGAGCCTGAGATTCAGCTCGGAAGCCTCCTGCACCACTGCGACACGCATCTTTCCGGATGCAGAGTGGACCGTCCCCGGGAGGATGTCAATGAAATCACCCGCCTTCGGACGGATGACATTGAGAACCTGGTTCACACTCCCGTCGAGGCAACGGTTGTAGAACTCCGCAACTGAAATGTCTTTGTTAAAACCCATCCGGATTACCGCCTGCGGGTCCGCCTCAAGGATGTACCAGCTCTCCCTTTTCCCGAGAGCGTCGTACCTTTGTGAGGCAATCTCGTCGTCGGGATGAACCAGTAGGGGAGTCTCTCCGTTGATTTCCAGGAATTTGATGCTCAATGGAAACTGTCTGCCGTACCACTGGTAGATGTCCTCTCCGACAATCCTCTCAAGATATGTCTCCATCAGGTCGCTGAGGGTGTTCCCCCCAAGCCATCCTCCCTGCACAACCTCAGAATCGGCAAACCCGAGGTCTGCAATTGTCCATATTTCCTTACCCCACACCCCGGTCTCCTCTTGAGGCACAAACTTGAGCGGGTACAACTGTCTTTTTCCTTCCATAGAAATTCTCTCTTTGCAACCTGCAAAGATAAGAAATTTTCAAATGAAAAATATTGTTTATTTTTGTCAGGCTAATAACTATTTTATGGGAAAGATATTCAAGACGGCATTTCTACAGGCTGCAATTCTGGCGGCCGGCCTGACATTCTGCAGTTGTGTCAAGGAGAACAAGGAAGTGAATGACGGAAAGGATGAACCTGTGACCGTTGAGGGCGAGATAAGATTCGAATGCAGCATTGCATCTTCAAAGGCTGCTTTTGCAGGTAATGATGCAGGACAGGTTTTCTGGCAGGCGGGGGACAGGGTCAGAGTCTTCTGCGATCAGGCCAGGGAGGCCAGGGAGGCTTCCTACACTGTCACTCCGGGAAATCCCGCTATGAACGCTTCCCTGGTGGCTGCGGGTGATGCCCTGGAATGGAATGACGACGGTGGTGAACACAGTTTTTACGCAGTCTGTCCGGAATCTGCCGCTGTAATGGCAAGGAAAAATGTGCTTTCCATCCCTTTGAAGAAGGTTCAGCAATGCCGGGTCAAGAGCTCGGATGCGACAGGGAAGAATGTTGTCGCCTCTCCCGACCCTTCGAATATCATTCTGGTTGCGAATGCTTCCGGAACTCCTTCGAAAGACGGGATCAGTCTTGAGTTCAAGCCATTGATGACTATGCTCGAAATCAAGATTCCCGGCCCTCAGACATCGGGGGTGTCAAGGGTCACCGGCGTTAGCATCAGTACCGAGGTGACTACGCGCTCCGGGGCTTCCACGGACATGCTCTACTACAATCTGGCTACATCTGAACTTGTGGATTTGTCAAAGACGTCATACGGGGCGGCAAGGACTGTTACCAGAACCTTTTTCGTGGATCTTGTGGATGAATCCGGCAATCTGACCTATGTGGATGTCGGAAGTGGAAGGACCTTGACCCTCACCGCTTTCCTGCCACCGCTCTCTGAAAGAAATGCAACTTCACTGAAATCCAGGGTGACTGTCAGGGTGCACATTGCTTCGGACACCGAAGTGCTTCATCCTCTGAAAACCGACATAGAGGGCAGTGAGGGATGGACTACGAGGATACCGGCCTCAACTCTCTACAGCCTTACCCTCCCTTCAGCGAATTCCGGAGAGAGGTCCACGGGCAACAACTGGATTACACCCCTGCCTGATGACGTTCCGGTCTGCTGTCTTTCCCTTCCCGGCACCCACGATGCCGCGACTATGAACTGTTCAGCAATGGGAAAATGTCAGGTGTATTCAGTCGCGGAACAGTTGAAAAGGGGAGTGAGGGTGTTCGACCTCCGACCTACTATGGACAATGATTCGTCTTTGGGAAATATCTACCACGGAGTGCTCGACACCGGTTTTTCAATGTCTTCGGTCTTCACCGACTTTGACAATTACCTGCTTGCCAATCCGGATGAGTTCATCATTGTACTGATGCGCTACGAATCCGACAGGAATTCCGTTGCTGAGTCATCCTACAAAACCGCGATGCGCTCGTTCCTTGCCGGAAGCTCAATTTACCAGTCCCGCAAGGCGGCTTTCAAACCGGACCTGACAGTGGGTGAGCTCAGGGGAAAAATCCTGATAATTTCCCGCAATGACCTCAGTCCGGATCCGGCCATAGA
>CAMEBJ010000181.1 GCA_945912085.1 uncultured Bacteroidales bacterium
CCTTTTTGGATGCACCTCCTGCGCGGAGGCCACTACATTGGTGTTGACCTGCTGCTCAAGATTGTGTATCTGCTTGCGGTAAAATCCGAAAATCTTTGAAGATCCGTAAATTACGGGCGTGCACATATCAAGCATACGTTCGTCGGCAAGAGCCTTGATGATTACTTCGTAGCCTATTCCGTTGCCGTCGCCCTGCGTTATGCCAACCGTCAGTTTCTTTCGCATATTAAATATTTCTATTTTCAAGCAACCTGCAAATATAACCATTTTTTTGTACTTTTGTCTGACGAAGCGGCCACGATGGGAAAAGAAGCTGACACCGACATACAATTCCTTCCGGGAGTAGGTCCGAAACGGGCTAAACTTCTGAAGCAGGAACTCGGAATCTCCACTTTCGGGGAGATGGTCCGGCTATACCCTTTCCGCTACATCGACCGAAGCCACATTATGCCAATCTGCGAGGTGACCTCCGACAGCGCCTACATCCAGATCCGCGCCAGGGTGCTTTCCAGTGAACTGATTGACGGGAAACGCCTCAGTGTCATCCTCGATGACGGCACCGGAAGGATTGAGGCGGTCTTTTTCAAGGGAATCAAATGGGTGAGCGAAAAACTCAGGCCATCGGAGGAGTTCATCTTTTTCGGGAAGCCGTCGGAGTTCAACGGGAGAATCAATCTCGTGCATCCTGAGATTGACCCCGTGCCTTCGGCAAGCTCTACGGGAGCGGCAAATTCCCGGTCACGCGGAACAATTTCCGGACAGGGTCAGGGTCTGACAGGCATTTATCCCAGCACTGAAAAGCTAAAGAATGCAGGCATTACCGGCAAGGTTATGACAAGACTTCAGGCTGCGGCCCTCAATGCTGTCCTTCCGGAGACAAGGGAAACCCTGACCGGAGAAATAATGAAATCCAGGAGTCTGGTTCCACTGCAGTACGCCCTCTGCAACATCCATTTCCCAACTGACACCGAGGCCCTTGAAAAGGCCCGCAGGAGGCTGAAGTTCGAGGAACTTTTCTTCCTCCAGCTGGCTCTGCTGAAGCAGAAATATGTCAGGTGCAGGGACTCGCGCGGCATCCCTATGCCGAAAGTGGGAGAGGATTTCAGGAAGTGCTACGCAGCCCTGCCTTTCGACCTTACGGGGGCACAGAAAAGGGTTGTCAGGGAAATCCGGGAGGACCTCAAAAGCGGAAGGCAGATGAACAGACTCCTGCAGGGGGATGTAGGCAGCGGGAAGACTATGGTGGCCGTGCTGACCGCCCTGATTGCCGTGGGGAACGGTTTTCAAGCCTGTATAATGGCTCCCACCGAGGTTCTTGCCCAGCAGCATTACAAGAACATCACGAAATATCTCGTCCCGACAGATGTCAGGGCTGCCCTTCTGACCGGCAGCAGCAAGGCAGCCGAGCGAAGGGACATACATCAGGGTCTCCAGGACGGTTCCATCAGCATAATCGTGGGCACACACGCCCTGATTGAAGACAACGTGGTCTTCCGCAATCTCGGGCTGGCAATCATCGACGAACAGCATCGCTTCGGGGTGGAACAGAGGGCAAGACTCTGGAGCAAAACTACTTGTGGAGCCCCTCCTCACGTGCTTGTGATGACCGCCACCCCGATTCCGAGGACTCTCGCAATGACCCTCTACGGAGATCTGGATGTCTCTGTCATCGATGAACTGCCTCCGGGAAGAAAACCCGTGCAGACGATTCACGCCTTTGAGAACAGGAGGGATGCGCTGTTCAAGTTTATGCGCGACCAGATTGCCCTCGGGAGACAGATTTTCGTGGTCTACCCGATGATATTCGAAAACGAGAAGATGGACTACAAGAATCTGGAGCAGGGCATCGAGCAGATTGTCAAGGCCTTCCCTTTCCCTCCATACAAGACTGCCATCGTCCACGGCAAGCAGACCAATGACGAGAAGAAATTCAATATGGATGCCTTTGCAGCAGGGCGCGCGGACATTCTGGTAGCCACGACAGTAATCGAGGTCGGAGTGGATGTCCCGAATGCTTCGGTAATGGTAATCGAGAGTGCCGAGCGCTTCGGGCTGAGCCAGCTGCATCAACTCCGGGGAAGGGTCGGCAGGGGGTCCGAAAAGTCTTTCTGCGTCCTGATGACGGGACACAGGCTCAGCAAGGAATCCAAACAGAGAATCGACCTGATGTGCCGAACGGAGAACGGTTTCGAAATTGCTGAGGAGGATATGAAGATGAGGGGACCGGGAGATCTTGAGGGGACACAGCAGAGTGGTCTGCCAATCAGCCTGAACATAGCCTCACTCGCAAAGGACGGAATGCTCCTGAACGAAGCACGGGCCTGTGCGGAGGCAGTCCTGAAGACCGATTGCAACCTGTCTTCGGACATCAACACCCCTCTGAGGGAGGAGCTGCGCAAAGACAAGTACAGCATAAAGGATTACAGTAAAATCAGTTGAGCACTCTATGGTTACCGAGCTCTTAACAAAATACATCTGGCTGGTCCAGACCTTCGTCCGCGCCGGGGACAGGGGCCTGGATCTTGACGGAATCTGCCACAAATGGGAAAACAGATTCGGAACACCCTACTCCCGCAGGACTTTCAACAACCACAGGACGGCAATAGCTGAAGTCTTCGGCATAGAAATCATCTGCGACCGAAGCCGGAACATCTACAAAATCGCAAGTTCCGGGGACCTTTCCGACAAGGATGCCGCAGCGGCCTGGCTGATTGACACCTTCACGGTGAACAGCGTCCTCAGCCTGGGCAAGGAAAGGCTTTCGGGCAGGGTTTCCGTTGAGGAAATTCCCTCCGGACACAAGCATCTGACAGGGATTATGGATGCGATGCTTGATGGCAACAAGCTGAGAGTCACCTACTTGAAATATGGTTCATCCGTCCCGGAAACATTCACTCTCTCGCCATACGCCCTGAAAGAGGCCGTCAGGAGATGGTACCTGATTGCCTGGTGCGAGGAGAGAGGTGCAATGAGGGTATATGGAATCGACAGGATTGTCGGGATTGAAACCCTGGACCATACCTTCAGAATGCCGGAAAACTTCGATGTTGACAAGCTGTTCGCCGACAGCTACGGAGTATATCTCCCTGAAGGACAGGCAATTGAAATCATCCTTCGCACTTCCCTGAAAGAAGCCGCCTACCTGGGCGACCTGCCACTTCACCCCTCGCAGAGGCTTGTTTCGAAGTCTGACCGCGAGGCCGTCATCTCACTGAGAGTCTGCCCCGACGAGAGCCTCATTATGGACCTTGTTCGTCTTGGAAGCCGCATCGAGGTCGTTTCACCGCCCCGTATAAGGGAGAAGGTCATCGCCGAAATAGGGAAATTGAAAGAAATATACAATATTTAGGAATATTAAACATATGAACCGGAAAACATTGATTTATATATTACTTGCTGCCTGCCTCGCAGGCGGAATTACAATTTGGGCAATCGGTATGAAAGAGAAGAAACCCTCTGACGGATATGTCGGAAAATCGGAAATCAAGGTGGAGAACGGCAGGATGACTCCGGAGACGCTCCTGTCTTTCGGCAGGTTGTCTGACCCGAAGATGTCTCCCGACGGAGGCTATATATTATATGGTGTGTCATACACGTCAATCGAGGGGAACCGCTCC
>CAMEBJ010000182.1 GCA_945912085.1 uncultured Bacteroidales bacterium
CGAGAGCAATCGAGTATGCCCACCAGGTAGGAAGCATATTTACGTGATTGCCCAGAAACGCAGTGAAGACGTGATTCAGGGATTTGGTCAGGAAAGACCCTCCACTGATTTCTGCAGTGAATCCTTCAGCCAGAAGTCTTAAAGGGAATATTGACCAAAGTGAGTATAGCCCTATGGTGTCCAGCAGACTCTGGTTTGTGGTTCTTCGCATTCCGAACATTCTGGATCTGAGCCTTTTGAGCATAGCAAGGAAGATGCCGCTCAGGACAACAAGCAGGAAGAAGTCCATCAGGAAAAATAAGAATCCTCCCCTGAGGGTGCTTTCTGTCTCGGCTACGAAATATCTGAAAAATATTGGATAATACAGGAATTTTGCCCTGTGAGGCACATACAGGAAAACCTCCAGATGTCCTATGACAATCAGCATAAACCATCCGAAAGCTATGCTGGAGTGCATATATCCCAGAAGTTTGTTCCTTTTCCATATTTTCAGGTGAAGCAGGCAGTCGCAGAATATGTCCCTGATGTTTTTCAGCATAATCCGGGGTGTAACGAGGGATAACAGAAAGCGTTTCCTGTCCTCGCGGGGCAACTGATGCAGAATCCTGACCAGGCACACTACACAGTATGTCAGGATGAACACCATTCCGACAAGGAACGGCAGGACGAAATTGTTGTATCCTGTCAAAAATCTCTCTCTCACCGTGCTTCCTCCCCGTATATTTTCTGGATAGACATTATCAGGTGCCTTGTGTTGATGGCCCTTGGGCAGACCATAGAGCATTTCCCGCAAAGCATACATCCCCTAAGCATTTCCACTGCCTCCTTTTCACGACCTCTCTGCAAATTGTGGATGACTTTCCGCAGACTCATCCCGGAGAATTTCCCTGCAGGGCAGGTGGCAGTACAGCTTCCGCAGGAAATACACTTGAGAGCGTCGGGCTCCAGAGCCTGAAGCCTTGTGAAATTCTCAAGCGCGACACTGTCAAGATTGACTGTCGAACTGCGGGATATGCCGAAACCGAAATCCATCATTCCTTGCTGTTGAACCAGTTGTGAATAGAAAGGGCGGCTGAACGGGCCTCAGCGATGGTCTCCGGGACAGTCTTTGGTCCGGTGCAGGCCCCGGCAAGGAAGATTCCCTCCTGGGGAGACAAATTGAAATCAGCCACTGTGTTGCGGCATTTCAGGAAGCCGTCACTGTCAATCGGGAAATGCCAGGTGGCTTTTTCATTGAGAGTCTGTGGGTTGCACAGCATTCCAGACATCAGCACCAGCAGGTCGAGTGTGACTTTCACCGGTCTGCCGGCAAGAGTGTCCTCAGCCTTGACCACAACCTTCCCCTCTATGTTCTCGCTCACCTCGGAGACCCTGCCCCTGATGAAACGGATGCCATAGTCCCTCTGCGCACTGATGTAAAAGTCCTCATATTTCTTTCCGAACATCCTCAGGTCCATATAGAAACACCAGACCATCATATCCGGATACTTCTTCTTCAATTCAATTGCCTGTTTGATTGCCGTGATGCAGCAGACTTTGGAACACTGAGGATTGCCGGCCTTCTCGTCTCGCGATCCAACACAATGAACAAAGCCGGCCGATGAAATATGGGAATTGTCGATTCTTGAATCAGGATTACCATTGAACCATTTCTCAAGGTCACTATTGGTAATCACTTGATTGTAAATACCATAGCCATATTCCTCCTTCTTGTGCGCATCGAAAAGCCGGAATCCTGTAGCCAGCAGGATGGCCCGGGTCATCACGGACACCCCATTTGAGAGCATTACATTGTAACTGTCGCGTAACCTGTTGATCCGCAGGACTTCCGTTCTGGTGAAGATATTGATGGATGATGCTTTCCCTACAAGAGAACTGACCACATCCTTTGCCGGAATCATATCCGGGAAAAGGCAATGCCAGTCTGCAAGATGACCCCCCAGATGATCCTCTTTCTCAATCAGGATCGGGTTGTAGCCCAGTGAGGCCAGCTGTCCCGCAGCTTCCAGTCCGGCAATTCCTCCGCCAATTATTACGACATTTTCTCTCATCTGCTTAAGTTTCGATAGTTCAATACATTATATCAGCAGCATTTGAGTATGCCTGGCAGTTCTGGACGCGAAAGGTTCTTCCTGTCGATTCCTTCATATTTCCTTGCCGGGTCATATTCGATGCCGATTTTGTCAAGCAGCGGTTCAACCGCAACCTGATGCAGCTGAAGCCCGATGTCCCACGGGTCGTAGCCCAGCACAAGGGAAGCGACCTCCTCGTAGGTGAAGACCGGGATCCCGTAACCGTCCTTCGAGTAGGTCTTTCCTTCCATTTCTGAAATGGCATACTGCCATCTGTCAAGGAAATATGGACATCCCGGGCAATTGGTTATGATCATATCTGGATGATACGGTTCCATTGACTCGAACTTCTTGTGTGTGTTTGAAATAGAATAGCCCCGGTTTGCCTTCACGTGGTACTGGCGGAAACCGTAGCCGCAGCAATGCCTCCTTTCAGGATAGTCAATCACGTTCCCGCCCCAGCTCTCGATCATTCCGCACAGGACGTAGGGATATTCAGCCCCTCCGACTCCCTTTGAAGGGAACATCTTGGAATAGTGACAGCCGATGTGCTCCACAACGCGAAGCGGCTCGCCTGTGTGCCTGTTCACCAGGCGGTATTTCGCCCTCGCGGCAATTTCATTGCGGTACTTGTAGATCAGATCGCTGGCATGTGCTACATAGTCCGGCTTGCGGAATTCCCTTCTGCATGCCTTCCAAAGGAGTTCCCTGATTCGGGTTTCCAGTTCCGGAAATTCCTTCCAGGTCTCCAGAATCTCTATGTAATTTCCGAAGGAAGTGATGCAGGAAGCCACATAGTTGCTGTAGCCCGCTTCAGTCATCAGGGCAAACTGCCTGGCCACAATCGTCATCACGGTCTCCTGCGGGATGGTGTCGCAGTGATAGGCGATTCCGCCGCAGGTCGTGTGGTGCTCAGTTTCGTAAAAGTCCTTCCCGAGCACGTTCCTGCAAATCTCAAGGAACATCTTCTCGGAAGCCGGGAAGAAATTCTGACGTATGCAGCTCCTCACATAGAACCAGTGGTCGTCAGGAATTTCTTTCTGATATTCGGACCATATTTTCTGTTTTCCCTGGTATATCATCGATTAGTAGTTTCGCTGATAGTGTTAAATCAATTACTCAAGTTTCGGGGGACCAATATCTCAATCATTAAAATGACAGTCGGAACACTCGTTGAACGTCTTGTCGAAATATTCCTCCATCGTCAGCCCCATCTCCTTAGCCTTTTGCTCCGAACATCGGTTGACGGTTTCGATTCTCTCCGTCGCTCCGGTTACGTCAAATATTGCCTTCAACTCATCCAGAGACTCCTTTGGGATCTTCCTCAGCACACCCGGACCGTCACCCCTGTAATTTGCCCCGAGCCTTTTGTAACTCTCCTCCAGATGCTCAGTGTGCCATTTCCAGACCGGTCCCGATTCCGGATGATCCTCCCATTTGAAAGTCTCGGGATAGATACAGTAACCATAGTTCAGGATGTTTCCAGTCAGCATTTTTGTGAGAGGGTAGAGTTGCCGGCCTTTCTCGGAGCAGACAAAATATCC
>CAMEBJ010000183.1 GCA_945912085.1 uncultured Bacteroidales bacterium
CGACAGCGGGACAAGTCCTTCCTTGTAGCGGGATGAAAGTTCCCTGACACTGGTACTGGCAATCTCCACTCCATTCTCTGCCACTTCAATCTGTTCCCAGCAGGTCACAAGGTCGAGCCATTGCTCCCTCGCCTGGAGCAGCAACTGGCCGTGCAGATAGTCCCTGTCGTTGATGGCTTTCTGTACCTCACATTCGTATCTCTGGAGTTTGCGGGAATATTTTCCCCATTCCGTCACGGGAATCTTCAGGGTAGCGAAAAGCGCTCCGTTGAAACGTCCCTCACCGATGACGGCTCCGTAACCGTAGGTGCCTCCGATGCCGATCTGCGGGAGGACTTCCCCCAGAACCATCCTTTTCTCCAGTTTCTTTGCATCCACAGAGATTTCCAGAAGACGGTTTTCCTCACGCAAATCCACAATCTCCTCCTCATCCCGGTAATAGCTCATAGGCTCGTCCAGTCTTCCGACCGGGCTTACCAGCAGGATGCTGTCGATGTGTGGCAGGGAATCGGTTCCGATGGTGCTGTACGGGGTATATTTCTGCCCTATTGAATTGCAGAGATTCATTTTCGCAAGGCGGATTCCTCCGCGCAGCTTTGTACGGGTGGAACTCAGTTCATTCATTTTCAGCCGGACCTGAAGCTTGTCAGACTCGACAGCCACCCCGGCGGCCACTGCCGCATTGATGTCCTTCTGCAAGGTGTCCAGAAGGGTCTGCACCTGTTCTACCGTCTTCATCTTCTCCTGAAGGGAGACTACCTGCCAGTACTGCTCCTCTATCTGTTCCGCGCTCTTGCGCTGCTGAAGAGAGAACTGCAGCTCTGCTGCCTGCACCCCGAGGGAGGCAAGGCGGTTGCCGCTCACAATCCTTCCGCCGGCGAAAACCGGCTGGATGAGGGAGACGGAAGCCCCGTAGCCGTGCCACAGGGTTGAATATTCAGTGTTTATTCCCCTCTGGCGGGCAAGGTCGTTGAGGTTTGAAGTTATTTCGTGCGCGGCATCGGAATTGCCGAGAATATCTTTCAGACCGATTCTGAGCATAGGGTCGATGGCGTGGAAGCCGAAGGCGTTCAGGGACACCTGAGGGAAGTATTCCGCAAGCGCCTCCCCCCGGCGTGCCTTTGCAGCGGTGACATCCAGACGGGAATTGCGGACGGCATTGTTGTTCTCGGCTGCCATCCGGCGGCAGTCCTCCATTGTGAGGATGACCCTGTCCCGGGAATATGCACAGGCAGGGGAAAGCCCGGCCGGGAGGGTCACATATATAGTCAGGAATAATACATATACCGTCAGGAATGATCCATATTTTGTAAATCTACTCTTCATCCTCGACCTCCTTTTTCGCGTTTTTGAACAACTGCCAGTAGGAAATAGGCATTATGAGCACAATCAGCACGATTGACATCACCGTGCCGAAACAGATGACCACTCCCATAGGCATCCAGAGAGCGTCGCGGCTGATAATCATCGGGAGCACTCCGAGGGCCGTCGTGCAGGAGGTAAGGAAAATCGGACGCATCCTTCTTTTGCCTGCCTCCAGGGCTGCCTCCCTGACGGAAAGTCCCTGGCCGAAACGCAGTTCCTCCGCACACTCGAACATCATTATGCCGTTCTTGACAATGATCCCCACAAGGCTGATCAGTCCAAGAACGGAGGTGATTCCGAAGTCCAGTCCGAAGACCCAAAGGCCGAAGGAGGCTCCGAAAAGGCAGATCAGGCTCAGGATGATGGTCAGGAAGGAGAGGGACATCTTCTTGAAATGGAAAAGCAGGAAGAAGAACAGAATCATCACCGCACTGATGAAACTCAGGAGGATTTCCGGGATGACGGTGTCATTGACCGAGGACAGGCCGCCGTAGGAAACGGTCACACCCTCGGGAAGGGCAGGGGAGACAGATTTCTCCACGAATGCCTTGATTTCCCTCATTGCGGCCGGCTGGCTGGTTCCGTAGGTCATATCCGCATAGACTGTTATGCTGCGTTTCCCTCCGATGTGGGGAATCGCCTCATAGCCCCATCCCGGCTCGACTGAAGCTACCTGCCTGAGCGGAACCGACACTCCCGGGATGGCCGTTGCCACCATCTGGTTGCCGATGACATCGTAGGTCATATCCTTGCTGACGGCGTCACTGTAGATGGTGACTGGGATTTTCCTGTCTCCCTCCCAGAGGGTGGCCACGCTCTGACCGTTCAATGCCCCGGCCAGGGAAAGGGACAGCAGGGCTCTGTTCACTCCTAGCCTTGCTGCCTCGTCGCCGTCCAGATTCACCTCGATGCTCGGGACAAAGTTGTCACAGTCGGTGTGCACCCATCTCATAAGGTCCGGGCGGGATGCCATAAAGGCTTTCAGGGTGTCTGCCAGAGGCTTCATCCTGTCAAGGTCATTCCCTTTGAACACCACTGCCACGGGAGCGGTAACTCCCTGATAGTCCATTTGTTTGAAATGAATCTGGGCCTGGGGGAAATAGTACTCGTAGCGGCTCCCGTACTCCTTGAGAATCCTCTCGGTGTCCTTCGGGGACCTGGTGTTGACAATCATCTGGGCGAAATTCGCTCCTGGGGCCTTCGGCGCGTAGGTGGCGTTGAACCTCGGAGCACCGGAACCGACGAAAGCGGTCACGGAGGTCACTCCCTTGTCTCTCAGGAGGATATGCTCAAGGGAATCGCTGACTGCCTTTGTCCTGCCAATGCCGTCGGAAGGGTCGAGGTAGATTTCCACTGCGAAGAACTTGCGCTCGGCCATCGGCATCATCTGGATGTTCAGCTGGAGGAACATCAGCACTCCCAGCCCGACTGCAACCAGACCGGTCAGGATTGTCGGCAAAGGATGGCGGAAGCAGAACTCCTCCAATTTTTCGTAGCCCATCTGGAGCCAGTTGAAGAATTTGGCCTGAACCCGGGCGAACCAGCCTTTGGAGGACGTCCGCGCAGAGCCTATGTACTTGACCTCCAGCGATGGAACCACAAAGATGGCATAGACGAGGGAAATCAGCAGGGCTATGGCGATAATCCAGGGGAAACTCTTGACAAAGTCCCCGAGGTAGCCGGTGATGATGAACAGAATAGGGAACAGCATAAAGCCGATTGACAGGGTGGAAAGCAGCATCGGCATGAAGAGCTCCGTCACGCTGGCTGCGGCTGCCGCCTTCTTTTTCAGGCCTTTGCCGAGTTTGTCCATATACCCGTCCATCGTGATGATGGAGTCGTCCACAATCATTCCCAGAACCACGATGAGGGCGGCCAGGGTCACCGTGTTGAGGTTCATCCCGGAGAAATACATCACAGCAATCGTGATTACGGTGCACACCGGGACTCCCGAACTTGCAATCATTGCCGAGCGGAACGGGAAGAGCATCAGCATCACGAAAATCACCACGAGCATCGAGATGACCAAATCCCTGATGAAAGACCAGACGGATTTGCTCACAACCTTCGGCTGGTCGCAGATTTTGGTGATTGTAACGCTGTCAGGCAGTTCCCCGGCAAATTCCTCCAGAATCTTGTCCACATCCTTTCCGAATGCGGTGATGTCGTGGTCGGGACGCATCTCCAGAGAGATGACAAGGGCTGTGTGTCCGTTGTAGCTCACAAAGGAAGACG
>CAMEBJ010000184.1 GCA_945912085.1 uncultured Bacteroidales bacterium
TTTCAGCTCAACAGTTTTCAAGACTGCCGTAATCGACCACTCTACCATCTCTCCAGTATTTCAATCTGACTTTGCCGGTGCATTGCGCCGGGGTTTCTTTCGAAACGGACTGCAAAGATATTAAAAATTTTATTCTCGGCAAAAAAATCAGTATTTTTTGTGAAATTTTTCAGCCGTTGTGGTTCTGGGTTGGTTCAGGTTGGTCCTGGTTTGTTCCTGGGCTTGTCTTGGTCTGGTCCTGGGAATCGAATCATCTTATCCAACAATCCATTTACTGCCCGGAAGCAATGAGACGATCTTGGTTGTGAGGGCACAGCATATGAATGTGCAGATTGCGATGAAAGGGATTGACACAGGGGTTGGGAGATGGAGGGTCTGCATTGAGACTACGGACCAGAGGTGGAGCCAGAAGATGTGCATCAGATACATCCCGTAACTGAGTTTTGAGAGGGAGAGGATGATGCGCGGAGGGTTTGCCTGATGGATGCAGGAGAACATCAGGAAGGCTCCTGTCGTGAGGCAGACCACGTTCAGGGTGCAGAAGGACCATCCTATTTCAAGTTCTGGGGTGGAGTGGATTACTCCCGGGACGGCCTGGATGTAGAAGGACAGGATTGTGGCGGCAGCTCCTGCCAGGACCATTGCACCGCCGGCAAGAAGTTTTGTCCGGTCACTCCACTGAAGATGGACCTTTATGTAATGCGCCAGGACGATGTAGCCCAGATAGCCGGAGAAGTACCAGAGCAGGTGGAATTCGTTCCAGAAGCATTGCCCCCAGACTTCGCCTGCCCAGCGGTTGAGGAACGGTATGCAGGTGGAAATCAGAAAGAGCAGGATGAAGAATCTTTCCTCACGGGCGCTTGCCTTGCTCAGCCACGGGGAAATCACAGGGATGAACAGGTAGAGTCCGAAAAGCGGGAACATAAACCACAGATGTCCTGCAAGGGTGGGGAAGTTCAGAAAAATCCTTGAGAGGTCCCGCAGGCTGGTCGCCCCGTCAATCTGCCCCCAGAGAAGAGGCAGGGTTGCATACAGGACGGAGAACACCAGGAATGGTGGAAGTACCCTCTTGAAGCGTCTTTTGTAGAACTCCCGGGTGGTCTGCTCCTCTTTTTTCGGAACGAGCAGGAATGCGGAAACTATTATGAAAAGCGGTACGGACATTCTTGAGAAACCGTCATAGACCGAAACACAGTTCCGTTCTGTCTGGTTGGCGATGACGGCCTGCGGACCTGCCATATCCGTCGAGCCGGGTCCGGGATAGTAGTTTTCGCTGGCGTGCACGAGCATCACAAGGAAACAGGCGAAGACGCGCACGTAGTCAAGGAAGGTTATTCTTTCGTTTTTCATAGAGAATGTCATATTATGCAAAAATAGGAAATATATCCCGTTAATTAGATTATCTTTGAATCGAGAAATATGCAACAGTACATATAAAGGAGATATAAAATGTTGTCGAAAGTAATGTCCCGTTTTTTGACGCTGCTGGCGGCGTCGCTGATTCTTGCCTTCCAATCCTGCTGCGGCAGGGGAGAGAAAGAGGCTTTGCCTCAAGGTTTTGTCCACGTCACTGACATTGTACCTGACGCTGTCCTTGAGATACGCTATTATTCAACCTACAACTTTGTGGGTGAAAGGATTGATGGATATTTAGCTCCTGTCGCAATTCTCACGGAACCTGCCGCGATGGCTTTGAAGGAGGTCAGTGACGAGTTGCTGGCCAAGGGATATGTAATCAAAATCTTCGATGCCTACCGGCCACAGAGGGCTGTGAATCATTTCATCCGTTGGGCAGAGGACCTGAAGGCTGTTCAGATGAAGCCTTGTTTCTATCCTGAAGTGGACAAGTCACTCTTGTTTGACGAAGGTTATATCTGCGCCCGTTCAGGACATAGCAGGGGCTCCACAATCGACCTCACCTTGATTGACAGGCTCACAGGAAAGGAAGTGGATATGGGCGGAGTCTTCGATTATTTCGGGGAACTGTCGCATCCCGATTATGAAAACATCACCCCGCAGCAGAAAGCAAATAGAATGATTCTGCGCGAGGCGATGCTAAATCACGGGTTCGAGCCTCTTGACACCGAATGGTGGCATTTTACACTCTCGGATGAACCCTACAAGGATGAGTATTTCGATTTCCCTGTCCGCTAGGAATTATTTCCCGGCGATGGCGCTGAGCCTCTCGAAGAGCTCGTCGATTTTGGTGTCCATCTCCGCACGGATGCCGGCATAGTATGCACGGGTTGCTCCCTCAGGATGGTTAACCTTGTGTTTCAATGTGTTGTAAAGGTCAATCGCCTCTTCAACTATCTTTGAAACCTCGTCTGCGTTCTTTTCAGGATTGAGAGCTGCGTAAAGTGAGCAGTCATCAATGAACTCACCGATGAAGTATTCGATGTCTTTTTTGATAACTCTAAGGTTCATATCTATTTGGTGTTAATTGTTTTTCCGGCTGCAAATATAGTAATTATTTTGATATTCTTTTCGCGAAAAGAAGGCGGTGTGAGTTTTCATAGTAATCCTCCCGGGATGCCAGCAGGGAATTGACCCGCACGACTTGTGAGGAATGAATGAACCGCCCGTCACCTATATATATACCCACGTGGGTGACTTTCGCACTCCCGTCCTCCCGCCAGCTCCCGAAAAACAGCAGGTCGCCTGCCTGAAGGCTATCCAGCACAAAATCCTCTCCGTTCCGGACTTTCAGCATATCCCCGAGCCGGGCCTGCTGGGAGGCATTCCGGGGAAGGTTCACTCCGCAGAACCTGTAGGCGAGCAGGGCAAGTCCGCTGCAGTCCACACCGTTCGGGGACGCCCCGCCCCAGAGCTATGGCACTCCGACAAACTTCATCGCTTCCCTGATGACAATCTCCCCCGAGCACACCCTTGTGGCTTTCCACTGTGAATAGTCCTCCACATCTGCGGCCTTCACATACCCGCAGATTCCGTCAGGTAGCATCGCCTTCACGAAACCTCCTTTGGACTCAGCCCTTCCTCCTGCTCCGGGGTCCCCCGAGTTCCCGCGCCTCCCGGATCTGAACACCTGCCGGAGAACGTCCCCCTGCACCAGATCGCAGATTTTCGACGATTTCTCCGAAGGGGATGAGAAAAGGGTGCTGTGCCAGGCCGTGCAGATATATTTCGGAGCAGCGAGGTAATCGTCAATTTCCTCAGCGGTCATTTCCACGAGGCCTTTCTCCGTGCACCATGCCGTGTAGGGCTCGGGTGTGACTACTTTTCTCCAGTAACTCTCTTCCCCCGTGATTTCCACGACGGTTCCCATCAATGCCTGTGTGCCGAGTTCTGCAGTGTAGTCCGGCTCTTCCCTCAGGAAATTCACGGACAGATTCACCACGGCATATCGCCCTGGATTTCCCTCCGATTGCACCGCCGCAGTCCCTCCTGCACAGGCCTGCCCGTCAGCCCGCTCACAGGTCTGCCAGCCAGCCAACTCACCCGTCCTTCCGCCATCCTGCCCGGCCGCCCGAAGACAAATCAATGCTGACAGCAGGATGCCGAGAGTCGTCATTTGGAATATGTTTATTATTTTTGCGCCCATAATTCCCGATATGTGTA
>CAMEBJ010000185.1 GCA_945912085.1 uncultured Bacteroidales bacterium
AGGCACCATCGGACATCTACGGCGACCTTCCGAAGGCGGATGCAATCTGCACCGACGATTTGATGTACAGGCACTGGGACCACTGGGTAAAGGAAATCCCGCACACATTCACTGCAAGAATCCCGAAAAGCGGGAAAATCACCCCGGAAAACTCCAGGGACATCCTCGGGGAAGGGGAAGAGGGCTTTGAACTTCCGATTGAGCCTTTCGGAGGGCTGGAGCAGCTGAGTTGGAGTCCCGACGGGAAATTCATCGCTTATTCCTGCAAGAAAGAGACTGGGAAGAGATATGCATTCTCCACTGACACTGAGATTTACATACACAGTATTGAGACAGGTGGGACAGTGAGGATTCCGATGGGCGGAGGCTACGACACTGACCCGGTGTGGTCTCCCGACGGGAAGAGAATTTGTTGGATAAGCATGGCACGCAACGGTTACGAAGCTGACAGACAGAGGCTTATGGTTGCGGAAGTCGATGCCGGGAAGATGTCTTCCGGAGACTGGCTGGGCAAAATCACTGAAGTCACCTCTGGATTCAGATACAATGCAGCCTCACCGGTGTGGAACGGGGCTGAAGAAATCTATTTCAATGCCCTGACCGAAGGACTCCAGGCAATCTACAAGGCAGCCTCCGTTGATGGAGGATGGAATGTGGAGAGAATCACAGGTGAAGACCTCTGGTACGATTTCAACTCGCCTTTCGCATTCTCAAAGACACCTTCCGGAAAGACGGTTCTGCACACATCGTGGTGCAGTATGAATTTCCCGACTGAACTCGTGAATGTCACCGATGGGGTTCCTGAACAGATCTCTTCTGAAAACAAGCACATACTCAGCCAGTTGAGAGAGCCGCACACCGAGGCCAGGATGGTCAGGACAGTGGACGGGAAGCAGATGCTCACCTGGGTCATCTATCCTTCGGATTTCGACAAGTCAAGGAAATATCCGGCCATAGAAATACTTCTGGGCGGTCCTCAGGGTACACTCAGCCAGGGATGGTCCTACAGATGGAACTACAGGCTGATGGCTGACCAGGGATATGTGGTGATTCTACCTAACAGGCGTGGGACGACGGCATTCGGGCAGGAGTGGACCGAACAGATTTCCGGAGACTATTGCGGACTCAACATCCAGGACTACCTCAGCGCGGCAAGGGAGATGAAATCGGAACCTTACATCGGAAAGATGGCAGCCTGCGGAGCGAGCTACGGTGGCTATTCGGCCTACTACCTCTGCGGAGTCCACGGCAACACCTACGATGCCTTCATTGCCCACGCGGGAATTTTCAACGAAGAACATATGTACCTGACAACCGAAGAGATGTGGTTTCCGAATTGGGACAACGGAGGCATTCCTGACGAATGTCTCATCGACGCAAGGGTCGGGACTGATGAGTGTCCCGTGGGGCCTGAGGGCGACGGAGTGACCTTCGGGGGAATCAGGCAGAGCGGTTCGCCGTGGAGCACATCGCCGAAGGCGCGGAGGCACTATGCAAATTCGCCGCATAAACTGGTGACCAACTGGCACACTCCGCTTCTGGTGATTCACGGAGGTATGGATTTCAGGGTGCCTGTTGACGAAGGTATGGCTGCCTACAATGCCGCACAGCTGATGGGCGTGCCTTCAAAGCTCCTGATTTTCCCGGATGAGAACCACTGGATTCTCAAACCGCAGAATGCGCTGTTCTGGCACCGACAGTATTTCGACTGGCTTGACCGCTGGTGCAAATGACCTACCGTCATCCCCGACCTGATCGGGGATCTTTTGAAGACATCAGAGATAAAAAAGAGGAGAAGGGGTCGAGCGCGGAAGGCACCGCAGACTCGTCCCTTTCTCTATGACGCGGGCAGAGCAGTCGTAGGCCAGTTTCGGGGTGTTGTTGTTCGCACTCAGATGGCAGAGGAAGATGTTCTTCAGACCCGGATGAAGGAACTGCCGGATGGCAGCGGCACACTCATCGTTGCTGAGATGTCCGTGCCCCTCGGAGATTCTCATCTTCAGAAGATGGGCGTATGACCCTCCAAGAAGCATATCCACATCATAGTTGGACTCGATAACGACAGTGTCAGCTTTTGAGGCAAACCCGAGAGCCTCTTCCGTCATCTTCCCTATATCAGTCATTATCACAAACTTGTGCCCTTCGAAGACTATGGCGAAGCCGAGGGTCTGGGTAGCATCGTGAGGAACTTCGAAGCAATGCACGAGGAAGTCCCCGATTTCATTCCAGGAACCATCCTCAAGAAATTTTCTGCACCCGCCAATGTCCGCAGCGGTGAAAGAATGGTGCGCAAGGGCATTGTGGAGGATTCTGGTGGCATAGACCGGCTTGTGCAGTTTCCTGCAATATGCTCCCAGATGCCGGATGTGGTCGAGATGGTCGTGAGTCACAAGAATGCATCCGAATGAGTCAAATGACAGTCCTTCGGCAGCAAGATTGCGTTTCAGACTTCTCAGACTCACTCCCGCATCAATCAGAATGCCTCTTGTCCCATCCCCGAGATAATAGCAGTTGCCGCAACTGCCACTGGAAAAACTCATAAACCTGACCATCACTTGCCCTCTTCACAATATTTCTTGATTACTCCATAGGCCTCGCTCACTCCAAGTTCGCCTGCACGGGAAAGGTCTATGCAACCTTTCTCCTTGTCTTTCAGATAGATGAGCACAAGTCCCCTGTTGTAGTAGGCATCACCCATATAGGGATACAATTCTATCGCCTTGTCATAGTTGCCGATTGACCTGATGTGGTCGGAGGCAAGGCAGTAGAGGTTCCCGAGGTCAAAATAGATATAAGGGATTCCAGGGGCGGCAATGGCTGCAGCCTCAAGGTCGCCAATCGCCTGGGAATAGTCATACTGCTGGGTAACCCTGTCCTTAACCCTTGCACGGGTGGTTTTCGTGTCATCCATTGTCAGGACCGAGACATTGTTCTCGATTGAGGACATAAACTCGATCATATCCGCCCGGAGAACTCCCCTGTTCATCAGGTAAAAGCCTCTGTACATCGACTCCAGATCGGCAGACCCGGAGTCCGGTTCTGTCCCGACTGCCTTGTCATAATAGGAGAGGGATGAATTGAACTTCTTGCCTTCAGCCTCCCACAGAGCCTTTAGGAAATCCGCCCTGGCATCGAGGGCATCCGAACTGTAGATTTTCTCCTCCGTCCCCTCCGGGACGCTTCCCTGTTTCGTGTCAAGGGACACCGGAACAGCCGTCGAAGCAAAGAACCTTGAAAGCAGAGGATGCTCGAAACTCCTTGAGAGGGCATATCTCGTGTCCGGCCTTTCTTCGCTCAGCACGAAACGGTAGAGCGGCTTCAGCCTGATGTCGATGTCCCTGTGCTGCAGAAGTTCGTCGTCAAAGTCCTTCTTGGCAAATTCCGCGTCAAGAGCCAGCAGGGAACTGTATTTTTTTGTCGTGTCTGCAAATGACTCCGCATCCTCGACATTCCTTGAACGGTACTCCGCAACCTTGTTCTGGGCAATGCTGTAATCTTCCTTTGAGCCTGCCTTGTCCCCGAGCATATTCTTGACGTATGAC
>CAMEBJ010000186.1 GCA_945912085.1 uncultured Bacteroidales bacterium
GACAGTAAAATCAGGTCTCAGGGACACGCATTTGCGGGTTATGCCCGTTTCCTTGTTGGTGACACTGAAGGTCATCAGGTTACCGCCGTTCCAGACAAACTTCCTTTCAATCAGACGGTTCCCTATGACAAGAGTGTCTTTTTCAAGACGGGTGTAACCCGATGCGACAGGCCTGTCAAGCAATCTGTTCGGGAGATTGAAATTCTGGTCGTTCAGGCCTTCCCGTTTCCCTGCACCTTCCTTCATCATAGCCTTGAGTTCCTCCAGGTGGGATTCATACACTCCCCTTGGAGAGCATCCGTTCCGGGAGCATATTGATGCGGCCATCCCGACCACTTCCCCCATCATTCCGGTAGTACGCATCACCCTGACTGTACCGAGGGCCACGTGGGTGACACTGATGTTCCTTCCGGCAAGGAAAAGGTTGTCTATATCCTTGGAATACAGACATCTGTAAGGTACGGGGTAAGGATGAATCCAGTTGTGTACGGTGGATGCCTTGAACTCTTTTCCGGGGAATTTCTCTGAGTTTTCCCTGTCAGGGGAATGCAGGTCGATGGCCCAGGTGGTCGTGAAGGAGGCATCCTCGTGAGGGATGTTCCTGTCTATGTCGTTCTGCGTGAGGATGTAGTCCCCGACAATGCGGCGGGATTCCCTCCTGCCGGCTATGTAGGCCACCCACCCAAGGGAACGGTTTGCCCATCTGGAATTGTTTTCAAGATGGTTCTTGAGGAAAGACCAGTTCGAATAGACCACCAGAAGTCCGTAATCCCTGATTCTCTCGGCATCCCTGATCTGGTCGAGGTTCATCCCGGTCTCCCATTTCCATTCACCCATCGTCACCTTCTCACAGTTGGAGGCGTTGAAGTCGATTCCGTAGGCGAACTCCGGGAAAGAAGTCTTTTCTCCCCTGTCCTCGGAATACCACTGAACGGAAGCCCCCATTGTCATCCTGTCCGCTTTTTCCGGGGCAAGGGATTCCCCAAATTCGCTCCTGGATTCCCTGCCGGTCATATACGATGCACCTGCAAGGACTGCAACCGTTCCGTCACCCGTGCAGTCCGAGAAAAGCGGAGCCTCCAAAAGAATTTCCTCACCTGTCTCTATATGCTTGATTTTCACTGCAGAAATCCTTTTCCCGGCTTTAACCACATCCACAGCCCTGAAGTTTGAGTACAAAGTTATGCCTTCCTCCGCCTCAATGAATTGCTGTTTCCTTTCATCTTCGTAATATTCAGCAGGTTTGGCATTTCCTCCCCGCGTGTGACCAAACTCGCGCTGCATCCTTCCCAGACCGGTGTAGGGTTCCATCTCCACATATCCTCCGAGATGTACCCTGACCTCTGAACTGTTGTTGCCTCCCAGCACGGGACGGTCATTGACCAGAGCCACCTTCAGGCCGTTTCTTGAAGCTGCCGCGGCGGCGCACATCCCGGCGATTCCACCACCGGCGACAACGAAATCAAACTGCCTGACAGACGCCTCCGGAAGATTCAGTCTGTCCCTCCTGAAAACATTCAGTTCTTCCACCGAAGAAGGGGGACATCCATTACCTCTGGAAAGAAAAACCGCATCGCAGCGTCCGTCGAATCCGGTAAGGTCGCTCAGGGCGAGGGAGACAATCCCCTCCTTGAGACGGACCTTACCGGCTGACTGCCACATCCATTCATCACCTTCCGCCCCCAGTTCATTCGGAAGAGTCTTGCCATCAATCTTCACGACAAACCGTCCGGGCCCTTTTTCCGCAGTCCAGGGAGATACCCAGTTGTAGGTCCTCACCCAGACCTCGTAAACGCCCCCTTCAGGAATATTTACCTGAGTGGAAGCATCCCCCACAGGATTTCCCAGGCCGTGGGCAAGCAGGTAAGGCGATCCCATAATGTCCATAAACTGCTGGTCCACGACCCAGCCGCCCTTGTCTGCGAAACTTTCAGCCTCGACAAGAATGCCTGTCGTTTTTGCAGACAAGACTCCGGGAAACAGGCCGCACACGGCCAAAAGGAAAGTGATGATGAAGGTTCTTTTCATATTTTCAACGGAAAACAACACACAAATTTAGGAATATGAAACAAATAAGGAATATAAAAAAATAACCTGCATCAGATATGGATAAGATTTTCGAGGACGTATTGATTTTCGAAGCTTCCCTATCTTTTTTTATGATAATACTCATTCATAATATACCAGGCTTTCTTGCGGTGACCCTTGTCGGAAAGGAGTCCCTTGCGGTTCCAGCCGTCCTGATTGGTCGGATGGAAACGGTAAGGGGAACGGAAATCGAAGAGAATCCACGGAGAGACTCCCGCAAGGTTCGGGATGTGGTTGAACATCTCAAGATTGTCGCGGTAGAGTTTTTCCTGATAGTCCTCGCTCCAGGAAGAGGCCTCGTCATCAGGGCCGCTTTGCCCGTAAAGTGCTTCTCCTCCGAACTCGGAGATTATGAGGGGCTGACCCTGTGCCACTTTCCAGACTGCTTCGGAAGGGTCACACTCCCAGGGATGGTACCAGCCCATATATTTGTTGACTGCAACTACAGCGAGCTGCTTTGTGAAATCATCGTGCATCACGAATGCCTTCTCATCCCTGTCATACCTGGCAAGGTCGAAAGCTGCGACATAAAGCCTCGTAGTGTCGAGAGCCTTGCCGGTTGCAAGCAGGGAACGGAGGAAGGCATTGCGGCCTGCAGAAGGCTTGGTCTCGTTTGCAATGCTCCAATAGCCTATTGCACAGCGGTTTCTGTCCCTATGAATCATTTCCGTGAGCATTCTCTCTGCCTTTGCAAGGGCACCCGCATCATCAAAAGCAATCCCCTGCCACACCGGAATTTCTTCCCAAAGCAGAATGCCCTTTTCCTCTGCAAGACGCACAATATGCTCATTCTGAGGATAGTGCGCAAGTCTGACCATATTCACGCCAAGTGCCTCAGCCTCGGAAATGAGCATCCGTGCATCTGAACGGGAAAAGGCTCTTCCCATCCTCTGGGGAATTTCCTCGTGAAATGAGACACAACGCATAAACACAGGCTCTCCGTTGAGCAGGATTTGCTCGCCGCGGACCTCTATGTTCCTGAAGCCTATTCTTTCGCTGACAGTGTCAGAGCCGCATGAGACGGACACGTCGTAAAGTTTCGGATTGGCCTGAGACCATCTCTGGAGATTCTTCACAGGAAAAGAGATGCTTGCAAATCCATTCAAATCAGTCACAACAGTCTGCTTTATTTCAAGTTCCGGAATCTCGATGCAGCACTCAAGGGAGCATTCCTCAGACAATTTCACGGATGCGTGCACAAGGTCCGCCCTGTGTTTGTCCAGCTGAATGAAATAATCCTCGACAAAAACCTCAGGAGTCTGCACCAGCATCACATCCCGGGTAATTCCTCCGTAATTCCACCAGTCGAAATTCATAGCCGGAATCGCATCCGGAGTCCTGCGGTTGCTCACCTCGACGCAAAGAAAATTGTCCTTTTCCTTCAGGCGGTCGGTAACCTCCACCTGAAAGGGAGTGAAACCACCCTCGTGTTCTGCAATGAACTCACC
>CAMEBJ010000187.1 GCA_945912085.1 uncultured Bacteroidales bacterium
ATACCTCTTATGTTCCAGAAGGAACTTTTCGGACAGAATTATATTGCGTGGACCTGGTGGTGCCCTATCGGCACGGTAGTGGCTACCGCCATCTGCCTTCTTGGCAAATCAAAATAATAATTAGATATGAGACAAGTTGTATTGACTGAACCGAAACGTCTTGAGTTCAGGAATGTGCCTGATCTGACTGCGGCGGATCTTAAGGACAATGAAATATTGCTGAGCGTAAAGCGCATAGGAATATGCGGCAGTGAAATCCATTCTTACCACGGATTGCATCCGGCTACCTTCTATCCGGTGGTGCAGGGACACGAATACTCTGCAGAGGTAGTCGCCGTCGGGAGTGCAGTCACTGCGGTGGCCCCGGGTGACTATGCCACTGCGCGTCCGCAGCTGGTGTGCGGAAAGTGCGGCCCCTGCAGTCGCGGACAGTATAATGTCTGTGAGAATCTCCGTGTCCAGGCTTTCCAGGCAGATGGCGCCGCCCAGAATTATTTTATAGTGCCGGAGGACCGGGTTGTGAAACTTCCTGAAGGGATGTCGCTGGATTACGGCGCAATGATTGAGCCGGCATCCGTGGGGGCTCACGCGGCTTCACGTGCCGGGAATCTTGCCGGAAAGAATGTGGTTGTGTCCGGTGCCGGAGCGATTGGAAATCTGGTTGCCCAGGCCGTCATTTCGCGCGGTGCGAAAAAGGTCCTCATTACGGATGTGAGCGATTTCCGTCTTGACATTGCCCGTCAGTGCGGAATTGAGCACACTTTGAACGTAGCAAGGACACCTTTGAAGGAGGCAGTTAAAGCTGTCTTCGGAGACGAGGGATTCCAGGTCGCATTTGAGGTGGCAGGTGTCGAGGCTTCTGTCCGCTCGCTGATGGAATGCGTGGAAAAGGGCGGTACAGTGGTCATTGTAGCAGTTTTCTCAAAGGATCCTGCTCTGAGTATGTTCTACCTCGGTGAACACGAGCTCAACATTGTCGGCACAATGATGTACCGTCACGAGGACTACATTGCCACAGTCGAGGCGGTTGCCAACGGTACAGTCAACCTCGAACCACTGATTTCCAAGAGATTCTCTTTCGAGGAATATGATGAGGCTTACAAGTATATTGATGAGAACCGAATGACCTGTATGAAAGTCCTCATCGACCTTGAGAAATAGTTTTGCCCCTCAGGGGCAAAGGGCTTTCTGCCGGCTGCATCTGCGTGGGTTGCAAGTAAGGCTGGGATGGTGTCGTGTATTATGTGCAACGTGAGTGATTGTAGCAATAAATTTGTATCTTTGCCCGTAACAGAAACTGATACAGATATGTTGTACCCTATAGGCATACAGAATTTTGAGAAAATCCGCAAGGAAGGTTATACATATGTAGACAAAACTGCGTTGATACATAGACTGGCAACCACCGGTACATATTATTTTCTCAGTCGTCCAAGAAGATTCGGCAAGAGTCTTCTTTTGTCCACTATGGAAGCCTATTTCAAGGGTAAGAAGGAACTATTCGAGGGGCTGGCGATGGAACAATTGGAACAGGATTGGACTGAATATCCTGTTTTGCATCTGGATCTGAATGGGAAAGAGTATGACAGCCCGCAAGCCTTGACTAAGAACATTAACTATTACCTCTCTTTGTGGGATAAAGAACTTGCCACAGACACAAGTTCCGTAAATGATATAGAAATCCGTTTCAAGCAGATTATTGATATTGCCTGTGAAAAGACAGGAAAGAAGGTTGTCATATTAATCGACGAGTATGACAAGCCTATAGTTGATAATCTTGGCAATCCTGAGCTTGCGGACAACTTCAAAAAGACTCTTCAAGGATTCTATAGCGTGTTGAAGGCTAAGGATGGTCAGATACGCTTTGGCTTCCTGACAGGTGTTTCCAAGATCGGCAAGTTGAGTGTTTTCAGTGGGTTGAACAATCTGAGAGACATTTCGATGTTGCCGGAATATTCAGACATTTGCGGAATATCCGAGGAAGATTTTCACAAGTACTTTGATGATAGTGTCGCAGAACTGGCTGCGGCAAACAACTTGAGTATAGAAGAGTGCTACGGAAAGCTGAAGGATATGTACGACGGCTATCATTTCTCAGAGGAATCTGACGGAATGTATAATCCTTTCAGTTTATTGAATACCTTCGGTTCAAACAGATTCAATGAGTATTGGTTTGAGACCGGTACCCCTACACTTCTGGTCAACGTGATGAAGCAGACATCGTTTGATGTAACCACGTTATCGGATCAAGTCGAGGTGTCTGTTGAAGACCTTAGCGGAATGCAGGACATCATTAACAGACCGATACCTTTGTCCTTTCAGACCGGCTATCTTACCATCAAGGATTACGATAAGGAATTCAATATATATACTCTAGGTTTCCCTAACGACGAGGTCAAGAATGGCTTTCTGAAATTCATTTTCTCATACTATGTTCCTGTCAATCCTGCTGAAGGAAATACGACAACAGCAAAACTGGCGAAAGCACTGAGAACAGGTTCTCCGGATGTGTTTATGCGAACACTGGAAGCATTGTTTGCTAATACCACATACCAGATTCAAGGTGATTCTGAAAAGAATTTCCAATATGCGATGTATATCATTATGGAACTTCTTGGTGAGTACGTTCAGGCAGAGCGAACCACAAGTAACGGAAGGATTGACCTGTTGCTCCAGACTAAGGAGTACATCTATGTCATTGAGGTAAAGATCGACAATACAGCAGACTCGGCATTGCAGCAGATTGAGGAAAAGGGATATGCAAAGCCTTTCGTAAATGATCCGAGAAAGATCTTCAAAATCGGCGTAAGTTTCTCTACTGCGAACAGACGGATCGAGGATTGGAAAGTTATTGAATAAGTATAGAGGCAGTGTTCGGAAGGACGCTGCTTTTGTTTTAGATATATTAGGATATTAAAGTGCAGAAGCAGAACCATTCCAACGTTTCAGGGTTCCCAATGCCTCAGAGTTAAACTGCCCTCAAGTCAATCACATACGGCAGTAAAGCAGAATAGGCTGAAAAACAAAAGCAAAAGAGACAGAAAATGAAAAGCAAAAGAGGCTGAAAATCAATGATTTTCAGCCTCTTTTGTGCTCCCTCAGGGGCTCGAACCCTGGACCCCAACATTAAGAGTGTCGTGCTCTACCAACTGAGCTAAGGAAGCATTATTCCATATTTTCAAGAACTTTGTGATCCGTTTGGGGCTCGAACCCAAGACCCCAACATTAAAAGTGTTGTGCTCTACCAACTGAGCTAACGAATCAATCCGTGTCCCTTCGTCGATGCCCTAAAAACAGGTGTCTCTCAAATGGGATTGCAAAGGTATGCCATTTGTCTGAAATAAGCAAATATTTTTCAAGAAAATTTTGCTGGTTCAGAAAAATTTACTGATTCAGAAAATTTTCAGAGGATTATTTGCAGACCATAATATCGAGTATCATTTCATCGGTCTTGGTCATCCCCACGGAGCCGATGCGTCCGAGATTGTGGATGGTCTTCTCGATGTCGT
>CAMEBJ010000188.1 GCA_945912085.1 uncultured Bacteroidales bacterium
TCATAATCATCGGCCC
Organism: uncultured Bacteroidales bacterium; assembly: GCA_945912085.1. Classification (GTDB taxonomy): domain Bacteria; phylum Bacteroidota; class Bacteroidia; order Bacteroidales; family UBA932; genus Cryptobacteroides. The sequence goes on from CAMEBJ010000188.1 coordinate 17, forward strand.
GATTGCCACTGCACGGGTGTATTTCTTCCCCTGCTCCCGGACAAGATTCTCAAGCATAGCAGTCACCAGACCCTTGACGCCCTCAGAACCGTCATCCGTGCAGACATAGAGATTGTCGCAGACAGCAGCCAGTTCATCCTTGTAGATCAGCAATTCCGAATTTTTGGCACCGAGAATAACATCGACGGGAACTCCAAGGGAATGAAGCCACTTTGCCTGAGGATAGACAGGTGCGGCACCAACTCCCCCGGCGATGAACACAAATCGTTCACCGGCAAGTTCCTCCGCAGTCTTCTCCACAAAATCCGAGGGGATTCCCAAAGGTCCGACAACATCCTCAAAAGCCTCACCTGCATCAAGAGAGCAGATGTCCCTTGATGAAGCGCCAATCTCCTGGGTCACAATGGTAACCGTTCCCTTTTCAACATCATAATCACTGATAGTCAGCGGAATGCGCTCACCTTTCTCATCAGTCCTGACAATCAGAAACTGACCCGGCCGTGCCGAGGATGCAAGGCGCGGAGCCTCAACGCACATCCTGTACACGACCGGATTGAGTTTTTCCTTGGTTAATATTTTATACATCAATTCCTTAATTTGGTTTCGTAGCCAAGTTTTCTGATGGCGGCAGCAATCTTCCCTGCATCAGTCTTAGAAGGATCAAAAGTCACTGTCACCGTGTGATTTTCAAGTGAAACATCCAGTTTCTTCACTCCTTTCTCAAAAGAGACGTTCTCAGTCACCTTCTTCACACAGGACTCACAATGCAGATGCACATCGTAAACCACCGTGACATATTCCTTTTTCGGTTTGCCGAAAATTTCAGAACGGCCAGTGGAGGCCAGTGAAAGACTCTCTCCTGCATATCCAAGAGTAAACAGAGCTGTCAAAAAGCAGAAAACAAATTTTTTCATATCGCGCAAATATAATAATTATTCTATTTATGTTCTTAAATCAAGGTATATTTATCATTCTGTCTTCCAAAGCGTAAACCTGACTCCGGCATAGACCTTTATACCCATAAGCGGACCCCAGACCGCGCTTGCATCAAATGTAGGCTGGTCGGCACGCACGTGTCCCATCTCATCCCTCAGCGACCCGAGAATCACATTCTTCTGCCTGAAATTGGTCAGGTTCTCCCCTCCGATATAGATGTCAACCCCCTTGAAACGACGGGTCACCTGAAGATACAACAGCGGATAGACCGGAGTCAAACCATTCTTATACAGCAGATTACCGGATTCATCCGTCAAGTCTTCCATAAAATTGTACACCCTCGAAGGTCCGTTGACCGAAGCAGTGAAATCGAAGATCCATTTGTTCAGGTTTGTGGAATATTGAAGATTCAGCACCCCTTTGTAGCGGCTTGTCATAGGCTTCTCCACCAGTCCTCGGCCCTCCAGTTCCACCTTAGCATTTGTGTAGCGGAAAGTTGCCGTAACGGTGAACCTCTCGACCGGCTCCACGGAGAAATCCACCTGGTAATTGTCCGTGAATGAACGCTTTCCGGCAGACTCGTAGAAATGGATCGATGTCGGAGCCGCCTTCCCCGCATACTCATAGTCCACAATCATCTGGTTGGCAAACTGGGTGCGGAAATAGTCGAAACTGAGGTAGGTGTTCGACGAGGCCCCGAACGGCATATAGTAAGTGATGTTCCCTCCGAATGTCCAGGCATCCTCGAGAGCGTGGCTGTTGTAAGCCCCTACATATTCCTTGCTTGTCGAAAGCACCCCGATGTTGTCCACCAGCGGCATCGAATACCTCAGTCCCCTTCCGCCGTTGGCCCGGATGACGATTTCGTCAACAGGGGAATACTTGAGAGTCAGCCGTGGCGAGAACTTGAATCCGCTCCGGTTGTACCAGTCTCCCCTGATTCCGGCAATTGCCGAGAATTTGTCTTCGTAATGGAAGGTATATTCACCAAAGACGCCGGCATTCAGCAAATCAGTCACCGAAGGCAGCGAAGAAGCGGCAGCCCCTCCGTTCAACACCCTCAGGAAATCCTCATTGAACCTGTCGTAGGTGGAACTCAGGCCTGCAGTGAATTTGTGGGATTCATTTATTTCATTCTGGTACAGAACATTGAGGAAAGCGGAATGCTGTCCGGCAAGATACTTCGTAGCACCGAAATATGAATTCATCCTATAGTAGTTGTAATCCGCCACCACAGCGATGTTCTGGGAATTGTCGGGATTGAGCGGAACCCCCACCTTGAGATAGCCGTTGATTGAGCGGTTGAGGATGTCGGAGCCCCAGGGCTGGTAAACGGTGGAGGAGGAAGAAGTCAGGTTTTCGAAATATTTACCATAGTCATAGCCTTCCTGACCGCCTCTGCGCCTGTCCTGAAGAGCACGCACCCCGAAACGCACCTGCACCCCGCTGTCGGCATAGTAGAGCCACCTGTTTGCAAGGTTGAACTGAAGCATCTTCGGGTCGTCGTAGTAGCCGTCATGGTTGTGGTCGTAGTTCTTGATGTTTCCTGAGACGTGACCGAGGATGACCGTGCTCCATTTCTCACCCATCTGAAGCGAGGAGGCCACATTGAAATCCATCTTCGTGTCGTGCATAACCGAGGCATTCAGGAAAAGAGGCTTCTCGTCGGTCGGCTTGCGGTGCTCAAGGTTGATCTGACCTGTAATTGATTCAACGCCGTTGATTACAGAGGATGCGCCCTTTGCAATCTGGATGCTTTCGAGCCACTGTCCCGGCACATAGCTCAGTCCGAAAGGGGAAGCAAGTCCACGCATCACAGGACGGTTCTCATCAAGCATCTGGGTGTAAGTTCCGCTCAGTCCAAGCAGGCGGATCTGCCGTGCACCTGTCACCGCATCCGAATAGCCGACAGTCACGCTGGCGGAGTTCTCGAAACTTTCCGCAAGATTGCAGCAAGCCATCTTGCACAGACCTGCGGCGGAAATCACCTCGGTCCTGACCGGTTTTACCTTTGAAAGATAATTGCCGGCCTGCCTTGAGACAAAGACCGTTGCATCAAGGCTGTCAGCGCGGTCCTTGTAGATATTTGTCGTGTCAATAAGCTGTCCATCAGCACCATATACCTGCGCAAGCACAGGAAATACGGTTAAAAGGGACAGAATTAAAGTAAATATGTATTTTTTCATTGTCTGGCGATTTATGACATAAATGATATATAAAATATGTATATATTCTTGATATACATAAGATTATACGCGCCCATCCGAAGGATGCGCGGCATTGATGGTCATAAACGGGCTACAATCGCCAGACGGAAATCACGGAACGCTCCACGCAGGACGGGAGCAGTTGATTTTCAACGGGAAGCGGTACGGAAGAAGGTGCGAAAGAAGCATCTGACAGGGTCATTCCGTCGTCAATGCCGTCCGGGCAGAAGCCGCAGTGGCAGGTGCAGTGCCCGTGATGGGCGTGAACATCCTCTCTGGCAGAGCCGGAAGCAACGACATCGAAAAGAATCACATCGTCGGAACAGCAGGGCG
>CAMEBJ010000189.1 GCA_945912085.1 uncultured Bacteroidales bacterium
CAATCCCTGTCCTTTCCAAGGGAGGAAATCCTGGTGGCATACCTTGACAGCCGCATCCCCCTAACGATGGTCTCCCGGAAAAGAGTGGCCCTTTTCCGGATGGATTCCGAATTGAGGTAGGCTCTCTCAAGATTCTCCATCAGGTCCCCCCATCGTTGTTGTCTGCCGGCATCCGACCGAATCCATTCCTGAAGATCCTTCTCCTGACTCCGTTTTGAGTTCACGGTCCCGAACCGGCGGTAGCATCTGACCTGTCCTTCGTTCAACTCCTGTACATTGCTCAGGCTGAAGAAATAGTCTGAATATTTGAGCCTTGTGACAGGATCCCGGTCCATCCATCCTTTTACAATCTCCATCTGTCTGCCACGGATTTCATTCGAGACAGGGAGATTTACCCGGCAGTCAAAGTCAACGCTGAACGAGCTGGCGTACCTGTCCGTTCGTCCCGGAAAGCCGATGACCATCGTGAAGTCTCCCGGTTTGTAGCCGTTCAGGGAGATTTTCAGGCTTTTCAGCGGCTTGAGTGGCACATTCTTTTCATTATAGGTGGCGGGAGAGCCGTCAGGGGCAGTGTAGATTCGGTACATCGCGAAGTCGCACTTGTGCTGTGGCCATTCCCAGTTGTCAATATCTCCTCCGAAGGCGGCCGAACAGATGGGAGGCGAGGCGACGAGCCGGATGTCGGTATATACCTTATATAATGAAATATAATATCTTGAGCCTTTCCACATCGAAGAGAACCAGGCCTCAAGTCCTTCGCTTCCGGAATATTTCTTCTCCATCAGATAGCCTAACTTTCTGGAACCCAATGGTCTTCCCTGCCTTTCCGCTTCCGCGAGCATCTCTTCAACTTCCTGAGTCACGTCGATGACCTTTTTCAGCAACAGGGCTCTTTTCCCGGGGATGGGGATTTCCTCCCTGTCGGAGAATGCCCAGAAACCATCTTCGAGATAGTTCTTCTGCGGGGTGCTGAGGCTGAACACGTCGCTGTAGGCACAATGGTGGTTGGTAATGAGAAGTCCGTTCTCGGATATGATGCTTCCCGTACATCCGAAGTCCAGTGAGACCACGGCATCGCACAGGGCCGTTCCCGGAGCATCGGCGTTGTAGATTTCCCCTGCGGGGAGTTCCAGCCCCCGTTCCTGCATCTTCTTTTCAAGGGCGGAGTTGATGGCGTTCACCAGCCACATACCCTCGTCGGCACGCAGGGTGGAGTTGCCGACAAGAAGAAACAGAATAGTGAATATTCCGAAAATACTCTTTTTCATTCCTTATTCTTTGAAGTTACTGACGGTACCCTCGGTCTTGAATGAGAGTTTTGCAGGCACTTCGCGGACATCGTCAGGCCCGTAGGTGATGGTCCAGGTCTGCATTGTCATTAGTTCCCAGAGTTTCTTCGAGGTCATCGGAGAGGCAAAGCGGACACGGATGGCGGGCACGAGATTGTCATTGAGTTCCAGGGAAATACTGATCACTCCTTCATTCCTTGAGAGATGGTTGCTCAGGAACGGCATATTCCTCAGGATGATAGGCTTCTCGTAATTCGGGTCGGCAATCTCATAGACGAACTGCTTCTTGCCTGCGGCCTCCTCGACCCTGCTCTTGAACTGGGCCTTGAACGGCGAGAACATCCTTTGCAGATACTCGGCAATCCCAATGAAAGTCTCTCCCTCATCCATTGAGACAAATTTGTAATCGACTTCGATTTCCTTGGTCCCGCCTCCGTGGACAGGCATCTCCAGAACTTTCTTCTCCACGATTTCCTTCAGCCAGGCCTTGTCAAGGCTTTCCGAAGGGTCGAGGTAGATTCTGACGGTCAGAGGGCAGGAGAATTCAGTCTCAAGTCCATATATTTTCTTGTCAGTCGCCCTCATCTGCAGGCCGAGGTAGTTGATGTCCATCTTGTCGTACATATTCTCGGTGCGGATGGTGATGCATTTGACGCTATCCACCACGGCCGGGTCAGGGGAGTTCACCCTGAATTTGGAAGGCACGAAAATCTGCTCAAGAATCTTGTCGGGATTTGTTACGGCCGGGTCGTAGGTTACGACTGCTCGGTGGTGCTTGACGAATGTCTTGACTCCGTGGACTCCCGGAATCTTCTCCAGTCGGGCCTTGAAAGCCATTGAACTGCCGTAGCACTTGACAGATTTCAGCCCGGTGAGTTCCGTGGTCTTGAGTGAGGACCTCTCCACGAGGACCGTCTTTGTGCCGTCTTCAGCCACCTGCTCTATTCCCCATTCCTCGCTGATTGTCGGGATTTCGAATTTGCCTGCGGCCCAGATTCCGAGGAGGGCCAGACCGACGGTAAGAAGGGCAGGGAGGAGTTTCAGAAAGCCGAAACCTTTGGAACGGACAACTCCGACATTCAATGCCTTTGTGCGGCAGGCAGCAGAGCACTCTCCGCAGAGGGTGCAGTCAACTGAATTGACCCTCTCCTGAAGGCTGTTGACGTCAATGTGGTAAGGGCATTGGCGTGTGCAGGCCCCGCAGTGGTTGCACCGTCCGGTGTCTTTCATCATATAGACCAGCTGCAGGTCCGGCTTTCCGCTCAGAATCTCAAGCAGGTAGCTCAGAATGCAGTAGGCCAGAAGGAGCACCCACCAAGGGATACTGAGACCCGCAAGGGAAGCAAGGTAATATCCAAGGAAGAGCAGCAGAATCCAGAACCAGAATTTCAGGGAGGACGCTATTGCCCCCAGAGGACAGATGTAGCGGCACCAGAAATTGTCGATGACAATGCCCATCAGGATGACAAGGACAAGGGATGTAATTGACATCCAAAGAGTTATCTCACCTTTGAACCCTGTTGCAACGGCATAGTAAGGGTCAAGGTTCTTGCAGAACAGCTCGCTTGAGGATGCGGTCATGTAGAAAATCCAGAACAGGAGGGCGTATTTGAACACTCTCAGGACCTTGTCGATGACCGAGCCGTTCGGGATTTCGACAGATTTGAGGTGAATGGCCTTGCGTGCTCTGACGAGCAGGTCCTGAACGGTGCCCACCGGGCAGAGATAGCCGCAGAAAAGTTTTCCGAACAGAATGGCCGCTGCCGCAAGGGCAATGCCCATCGCAATCTGAAGCATACTCATCGAGCAGGGCAGCGAGCCCTTGACCAGCCAGGTAGTAAGAGCCTCCAGACCGCCCATCGGACAGTATGCCTCAGGGTCAGCCGGTTCTTTTGAAGGAATCAGTCCTGTAATGAAAATAATGAGAGCAATCAGAGTACCCCACTGTAGAAGGTACTTCGGCCAGTTTGCAAGGATTGTCGATTTTCTTTTTCCCATTTCTGACTTAAGTTTATAATTATCTGTTAACTAACTCCTAAATCCTCACCTTCCCTTCGGGATGAATTCGTAGTTGCTGATTCCGGCTATTTTGCCATCAGGATTTCCCCGTGGTCGGCTGCAACGCATTCTTTCCATTTCTGCGTGTAGCCCGGCTGGGTGATATTTCCCGGGATGTTGTCAGTGTAAGGATTGGT
>CAMEBJ010000190.1 GCA_945912085.1 uncultured Bacteroidales bacterium
TTGCAGCACGCAGAAGTGCAGTCTCGTCAAGAATGTCGATATTGTCCTCGATGAGGGCGAGAAGTTCCTGGCTGGTGTAGTTGGTGTACTCGACGTTTGCAATGAACCTTGCACGGCGGAGGGCAGGAAGCACCTCTTTTGCGAGGGTCTTGTAAACGGCTGACATATTCTTGATTTCCTTTTCGCGGACTGCAGGGTCGCTGTACATTGAAAGAACGCGGATAATGAGGTCCTTGTCCTCGAGGTCAGACTCTGCAACGAGTTCCTTGAAGCCTTCCCAGTCCTGACCGATGCTCTGTACGTTCACCGGAGCGTCAAGGGCGTTCTTCTTTGTCACTTTTGCAAAAGCCTTCTCTGCACTCTTTGAACGGTTGTTGGAAAGCTTGTCATTGAGCTTCTCTCCACCGTCCGGTGAAGCGTAGGCTACAACGTCAGTGCTGGTGATGTTCTTGCGTGAGTTTTCCTGAATCTCGGCGAGGGCAGCCTGGAAGTCCTTTACAGATTTTGACTTGAGCTCGCTTGAGCGTACATTTGAACTGTTGATGGTGTAAAGAATCTGTCCCTCAGCGGTCTGCTTGATGATTTCCTGGTAACCGTCAGCCTTGAGGTCAACACGGCCGGCCTTGTCAACAAGCATGTATGTGGTGTTGGCTCCGTCCGCAACTTTCTTCGTAGGGAGGTTGGTGGATTTCTTACCGTATTTCACTACGCCCCTGAGTTCGAGATAGCATTTCTCCATTCCCGGAACATAGTTGAACGTAACTTTCTTGGTCACAGTAGCACCGGTTGAAGGGACTGTCTCGTAGTTGTCCTTAACCTTTTCGCCCTGGAAATAATAGGGAGCCATCTTTGCCTCTCCTCCTTCATAGACAAGGACAGGAGTGACCTCGAGAATGGCCTTTGGGTGGAAATAACTGTCCGGATAAGTCACAGAAACCTCTGCGTTGATTTTACCGGCCACGACTTCAAGAACGGCAGGATTGCATTTTACAGTCACATTCTCTGCCTGTTCAGCCATTTTCTCCGGAGAGCTGCAGGCAACCGCAGCAAGTCCGAGCACAATGGCTGCCAATGATTTGATACCTTTGTTCATTATTTTAGAATTAAAAATGGTTAAATATTTCCAAACAAACCGCATACCTTACAAGGCAATATCGCGCAAAGATAACTATATATTTTGATTTTTTCCGTCTTTTAAGTTCGTATTTCGTCCCTTTTCTTTAACTTTGTGGCATTATGACGAATCAGGAATTACAGACATTAAAAAATAAATTTGACATAATCGGCAATGACCCTGTGCTGAACAGGGCCCTTGAGATTGCCGTTGCTGTCGCTCCGACCGACCTGACGGTTCTCATCAGCGGTGAGAGCGGCGTCGGAAAGGAAAATATTCCGAAAATCATACATCAGTTCAGCCGTCGCAGGACGGGGAAATATTTCGCGGTCAACTGTGGCGCAATCCCCGAAGGGACAATTGACTCTGAGTTGTTCGGGCACGAAAAGGGCTCTTTTACGGGTGCCGGAGAGATGCGGAAGGGGTATTTTGAGGAGGCAGACGGGGGCACTCTTTTCCTTGATGAAATCGGTGAACTTCCGCTCGCTTCCCAGGCGAAGCTCCTCAGGGTTCTCCAATCGGGAGAATTCATCAGGGTGGGTTCTTCAAAGGTGCTCAAGACAGATGTCAGGGTGGTGGCTGCCACCAATGTCAACCTGACTTACGCCGTTGCAAAGGGCAAGTTCAGGGAGGATCTCTACTATCGTCTCAATGCAGTTCCTGTCGTGATGCCGCCTCTCAGGGAAAGGAAAGATGACATCCACCTGCTGTTCAGGAAGTTCGCATCGGATTTCTCGGAGAAATACGGTATGGGAAGGCCTGCTCTGTCTGCCGATGCCGTCGCCCTTCTGAAGGAGTACAGATGGCCGGGCAACATCAGACAACTGAAGAATGTAGCGGAGACTGTCTGTGCCCTGGAGTCCCGCAGGATTGCCTCAAGGGAGGAAATCACTGCGGCTGTCCTTTCGTCTTATATTCCGAAGGATGATTCGAATGCCCTGCCTGTGAAGTCCTTCCATTCTTCAGACGACACTCTGAACCCGGGTGAGAGAGAAGCGATCATCAGGATGATTTACCAGTTGCGTCAGGAAGTGGATTACCTGAAGGAAGTCATTTCCGGGAAGACTGCCCGTCCGGCAGCGTCAGTGCCGAGAATCGCGGCTCCGCATTCGGGAGGATTTGTGGAAACGGATGACCGTCCGGATGACCAGACGCAGGAATTCAGGGGGGAAGTGCCGGAGGGAAGCCCGGTGGTGGCACATTATAATAATGTATATGCACCTCAGGCGGACGAGGAACCGGATGAACAGGCTCCGGAGGAACTTTCTCTCCAGAAGGCGGAGGAGGAACTCATCAGGAAAGCCCTGGAGAAATACGGAAGCCGCAAACAGGCCGCAGCCGAACTGGGCATATCCGAGCGCACACTGTACAGAAAATTGAGCGATATGGGCTACGCCAAATTCAAGGAGGGTGGAAAATGAGAATGAAATTGACCGGAATCCTGTCCGTTTTGGGGGTGGTTGCCGCCTTGTCAGCGGCAGGGCTGATTCTTCGCTCCTGCGGAGTGTATTCTTTCACCGGAACGTCCATCCAGCCGGACGTCAAGACGGTCACTATCCCGTATGTGGAGTACAAGGCGTTGAGGGTCAATCCTTCCCTCAGCAATGCCCTAACGGAGGCGTTGAAAGACAAGTTCCGCAAACTGACCAAACTCGAGCAGGTCGATGAGGAAGGGGACCTTGAAATCAGGGGTGAGATAATAGGCTATGACGTCAAGGCGATGGGTATTACCGCGAATGAGGTTGCTGCCCAGAACCGTCTCACCATCAATGTCAAGATATATTTCACGAACAGGAAATATCCCGAGGAGGATTTCGAGAAGAGTTTCTCTTCATATGCGGACTTTGACTCGGCTCTCACTCTTGATGCCGTTGAAGCCGAGAAATGCGACGAGATAATCGAGAAACTGGTCGAGGACATTTTCAATGCCACTGTTGCCAACTGGTAGTTTTGCTATGGAGTTGAATGAATATTCGATAGACAGCCTTTACGAGGTAATTGACGCCCATCCCTGGTTCGGGGTGGCGAGGAGTGTCCTTGCGCGGAAGATGTGCCGTCTGGGCGGCTGGAGCGAAGGTGAGTATGCCAATGCTGCATTGTATGTGCCGTCTCGAAGCAAGTTCAGCAGAATGCTGTCTTCCAGCGGGGAGAGTCCCATCCCTGCTCCTGAAATGCCTTCTCCGATTCCCGCATCCTCAAAGAAGGCCGTTGTGGTCGGTGGGGATTATTTCACTCAGGAACAGTATGATCTGATCAAGGATGAAGGATATGGACGTTTCGCGGTGGGAAGCGGGGCGGTCGTGGTTGACAGCGGCCGTGCGGAGTCTCAGGAATCCGTTTCTGAAACTGACCGGGGCGGAGGTGCATCT
>CAMEBJ010000191.1 GCA_945912085.1 uncultured Bacteroidales bacterium
CGGTTCCCCGGCCCCCTCCTCTTTCAGTGCGGTACAGTCCGGGTTGCCAGCCTCAGGCAGGTGAAGGATCTGTCGGAGGGCCTTCTCCTCAATTTCCCTGAAAGCCCGTTCCCCATCCGTCCTGAAGATTTCCGGAATGCCTCGTCCCTCACTTTCCTCGATGTAGGTGTCAAGGTCGGTCAGGGGACAGGACAGAAGAGCAGCGAGGGCTTTCCCCACGCTGCTCTTTCCGCATCCCATAAAACCGTTCAATGCTATTGTCATAGATTTTCCTCCGTTCTCATCCCGTCCAGGCAAGCGCGTGAAGAGGACTTTGCCTAAAACAAAGTAGGCTGGTCATCGTCAGACACCTCGTCAATCGGATCCGGAATGTCGTCCTGATAGATCTCCCCTGCAAGGTTCTCTGCCTCGGAAGGCGGTACCTGAGACTGTTCCTGAAGGTCCTCTTCCCTCACCAAAGGCTCGATGAATCGGACACTCTTGAGTTCGTACTGGCTTGCTCTCTTGCCCTTTGCAGTCAGACCTTTCTTTGCGATGAACTCCTCTACGTCAATCTTTTCGGCTTCCCTATGCTCGTATTTCCCTCCAAAGACAATCTCTGCCTGAGGATGACGGTCGTCGCAGACCGCAACGAGGTAGGACCCTTTGGCTTCGGAAATGAACGAGAGCGGAGTGTTGTCGCTGACGTCGAAACTGAATCTCTTGACATAGAAGGAGGCGGATGCCCCGTCGAAGTACAAGGCAGCCCAGGTCTTGCCCTGGTCGAGTTTCTCGATTCTGAGAATCTCTCCCTGATACCTGTTGCTCAGGTCAAATGATGAGGTGTAATATGTTCCGTCAGCAAAAATTGCAAGGATATGGTCTCCCGTGTTGAACTGACCGAGCCAGACACCCCTCGAATCTTCGTTGAGCCTCTGGATGTCCGCATCGAACCAGATGTCCTTGCCTCCGATTGTGGATATACCCTTGCTCTTGAGCTGGATTCTCTGAATCGGGTTCTTGCTGACGACATTGCCTCTTGAGCCCCTTCCCTTGATGGCAAGCTGCGAGAAATCGTACTCGTCGATGAGCTTCTTGAGTTTCGGACGTGGCCTGAGGTAAATCTTGACGGTTTCGGCCTCGCCGTTCCCGTTGGCGGTGAACCAGAGAATGACCGAACCAGGAGTTCCCTGTGTCAGGTCATATTCCTTGTCCCTGGTGACCCCTCCGATGGCGAACCTCTTGGCGTAGGTCAGGCTGGTCTTGCCCTCGCGGTAGATGACATTGTAGATTGTCCTCGAATCGTTCCTGTTGAACAGGCCGACATAGATGATGTCCTTTCCGAAGAAAGCCTTGTCGCTCACCTTGGTCACACGGTATTTGCCGTCCTTGTTGAAGACCACGATTTCCGACATGTCGGAGCAGTCGCAGATGAACTCCGCATTGTCCTCCTTCTTCAGGTTGATTCCGACAAATCCCTCAGCCTTGTTTGCGTAGAGCTTGGCATTGTTGTTGACCACACGGTTGACTGCAATGTTCTCAAAATTAGTCACTTCCGTCAGACGGTCGTGCCCCTTGCCGTATTTTTTCTTAAGATTCTGGAAATACTGTATAGTGTACTCCGTCAAGTGGTTGAGATTGTTCCTGACCTCCTCCATCTCGTCCTCTATGGCCCTGATTTTTTCATCGACGCTCTTGACGTCGAATTTGGAGATTTTCTTCACAGGTTTCTCAACCAGTTTCAGGATGTCTTCCGCAGTGATTTCCTTCTGCAGCAGGTGCTGGTATTCCAGCATCTTCGCGAAGGTTTCCTCCAACTGCTCCTCCCACGAGGCGGAATCCTTTTCCAGGACCTTGTACACCTTGTTTTCGAAGAAAATCTTCTCGAGAGAGGTGTAGTGCCAGTCTTTTTCGAGTTCATCCATTCTCAGCTGAAGTTCCTGACGCAGAAGCTCTTTTGTGTGTTCCGTGTCGTAGCGGAGAATGTCATCCACATTGAGGAACTGCGGCTTGTTGTCGACAATCACGCAGGCATTGGGGGATATCGACACCTCGCATCCGGTGAAGGCATACAAGGCATCGATGGTCTTGTCCGGGGACACGTCGTTCGGAAGATGAATGACAATGTTGGCCTGGTTGGTGGTCAGATCGTCAATCTTCTTGATCTTGATTTTCCCCTTATCCTTCGCCTTGAGGATGTCCTCGATGATGTTGTGGGTGGTCCTTCCGAATGGAATCTCGGTGATTGCTATGGTGTTCTTGTCGAGTTTCTCGATTTTCGCGCGGACCTTCACGACTCCTCCCCTCTGACCCTTGTTGTACTTGCTGCAGTCAGCAGAACCTCCGGTCGGGAAGTCCGGGTAAATCTCGAAGTCCTCCCCCTTGAGTATGGCTATGGATGCATCGATCAGCTCGTTGAAATTGTGCGGCAGAATCTTGGATGCAAGTCCGACGGCAATGCCCTCCGCTCCCTGCGCAAGCAGAAGCGGGAATTTAACCGGGAGCTCCACAGGCTCCTTGTTGCGTCCGTCGTAGGAGTTCATCCAGTTTGTGATTTTCGGGTTGAAAACCACTTCCTTGGCGAATTTGGTCAGCCTTGCCTCAATGTACCTCGGTGCCGCATTCGAGTCGCCCGTGATGATGTTTCCCCAGTTACCCTGGCAGTCAATCAGCAGGTCTTTCTGTCCGAGCTGCACCATCGCCCCCACTATGGAAGAGTCTCCGTGAGGATGGTACTGCATAGCGTGTCCCGCCAGGGACGCCACCTTGATGTAGGAACCGTCGTCCTTCTCGTACATTGCGTGAAGAACCCTCCTCTGTACAGGCTTGAGTCCGTCAATTATGTGAGGGACAGCCCTTGCGAGGATGACGTACGAGGCATAGTCGAGGAACCAGTCCTTGAACATGCCTGAGAGCTTGAATTTCCTGCTGCTCTCTCCCAGAAGCCTGTCAAATTTGCCCGCGGACCCTTTCGGCTCGTCCACGAATTCCTCCTGACCTTCTTCGGTGTCGTTGTATCCCTCCATCGGAATGTTGTCCTCCAGATTGTCTTCCCTCTCGTCTGTCGCGTCCATAAATAATATTCCTTAATATTGTCAATATTCGTAACCGAACCTTTTCAACTCCCTCTTGCTCTCCCTCCAGCCGTCATCCACCTTGACGAACAGGTGAAGGAAGACTTTCTTCTGGAAGAAATCCTCCATCTCGATGCGTGCCTGTGTGCCGACCTTCTTGAGAGCCTCTCCGCGCCTGCCGATGATGATACCCTTCTGGGAATCCCTCATCACGTAGATGACAGCACTGATTTCGTATCTTTCCTCGCCTTCCTTGAACTGCTCGATTGCAACCTCGCAGCTGTAAGGAACCTCCTGGGTGTAGTTGAGGAAAATTTTCTCGCGGATAATCTCCGAAGCGAAGAAACGCAGGTTCTTGTCGGTGAATACTTCCTTGTCGAACCAGGCCGGTGCCTGAGGAAGTCTCTCCACGATGGCATCTAATATGTGC
>CAMEBJ010000192.1 GCA_945912085.1 uncultured Bacteroidales bacterium
AACAAGCTTGTTGACGAGTGGGAAAAAACCCAGGCCAAACACCAGGAACTGATTGAGCACTACTCTCTTGAGAATCAGGTTACGGAGAAGACTCCGGTGACTTTCATCGCACACTGCACTGATGACAGGACAGTTCCGATCGAGAACACAATCAGGTACTACAGAAAACTTGTTGAAAAAGGAGTCAGTGCAGAAGTACATATCTTCCCGAGAGGCGGACACGGCTGGGGCTTTTCAGCCGAAAAATTTGTCGGCACGGGTAAAGACAAATTTGCTTACGCGCGCAGTGAATATGAGACATCACTTGAAAGATGGCTCTCTTCCCTGCGATAGTTAAATAGTAAATATTCAAGATGAAAAAAATTTTTTCCATTATCGTAGTTCTGACGGCGTCAGCCTGCGCTCTCTTTGCGCAGAACCAGTTGCCGAACGACCCGGAGGTAAAGAAAGGGAAGCTCGAAAACGGGATGACCTACTACATCAGACACAATGACAAACCGCAGGGACGTGCGGAATTTTACCTCGCCACCAATGTTGGAGCTATTCAGGAAACACCTGACCAGGACGGTCTGGCGCATTTCCTTGAGCATATGTGCTTCAACGGGACCAAGAATCTGCCTGACAAGATGCTTCTGGAGTATCTCCAGAAAATCGGCGCAGAATTCGGACGCAACATCAATGCTTCAACAGGTGTGGAGCACACGACCTATATGTTGAACAATATTCCCGTCACACGTGAAGGAATACTTGACACCTGCCTTCTGGTGATGCACGACTACTCGCATTTCGTTACCTGCGATCCCGTTGAGATAGACAAGGAGCGTGGAGTCATCATCGAGGAAAAGAGGACCAGAAACAATGCCTCCTGGAGGATGCACGAGAAATCCCTCCCTTACCTCTACGGCGACTCCAAGTATGCAACCTGCACCCTCATCGGAAGCCAGGAAAACCTTGAAACCTTCAAGCCGGAGAGCCTGACAAACTTCTACCACACATGGTACCGTCCTGACCTTCAGGCAGTAATCGTGGTCGGAGACATAGACGTGGACCAGATTGAGGCAAAGATCAAGGAGCTCTTCAGCGACATTCCAGCAGTGGAGAATCCACAGCCTAAGGTAATGCCGACCATCCCGGGAAATGAAACTCCACGCATCGGCATCATCACCGACCCGGAGGCTTCTTCAACTGAAATTATGATGCTCTGGAACGGAGAGGCGACTCCAAAGGAGATGAACAGCACAGATATGGGCTTCTTCTCCGACCTCGTCAAATCGATCATCTCGACCATTATGAGCGAAAGGCTCTCTGACATCGCGTCGAAACCTGACGCACCGTTCATCAGCGCGGATTTCGGAATCGGTTCACTTTGCGAGACTTGCGAATCAGTGTTCGGAGAGATTTCCTGCAGGGACTCCGAAGGAATCTCTGCCTACAAGGCCTACCTGACCGAAATCAGGAAGATGCAGAAATACGGATTCACAGCAGCCGAGACCGCAAGGGCCAAGGAAGTGATTCTCAGGAGATATGAGCAGGCTGTCGAGGGTGCTGCAACCAGGAAGAACAGCGAATTCATCTGGTCCTACATCAACAACTTCTTCGAAAACAAGCCATATATGACTCCGGAGGCTGAGTATGAAGTGGCAAAGATGTTCTGCGCAAACATCAACGAGGGACTTCTCAACCAGATTGCTCCGCAGATCATCACTCCGGACAATATGGTCATCATCTACAAGGCTCCTCAGAAAGAGGGATTGACTCACCCGAGCGAGGCTGACTTCCTTGCTGCAATTGCAGAAGTTGATGCATCAGAGATTCAGGCAAATGCGGAAGAGGCTGTCAATGAGCCGCTTCTCGACCCGGCCACTTTGAAAGGCTCAGCAGTCAAGAAGGAAAAGGCAACTCTTCACGGCGCAACCGAGTGGACTCTCAAAAACGGAGTAAAAGTGGTGGTCCTTCCGACAGAGTTCAAGAAAGACCAGGTTCTGATTGACCTGAGGATGGACGGAGGTCTTACCCTCGTTGAGACTGAGGACCTGCCTTCATTCGAGGATAACATCATCGGATTGTTCACCAACAACAGCGGTATTTCAAAATTCCCAGCCACTACCCTGCGCAAAATGCTCTCCGGCAAGTCTGTGAATGTCTATCCTTACGTCAATGCCATCAGACACGGAATCACCGGTTCAAGTTCTCCAAAAGACCTTGAGACGGCTCTCCAGATGCTATACCTTGAGTTTACCGACCCGCGTTTCGACGAGGATGAGTACCAAACAGGCATCTCGCAGATTAAGGCCGTGCTCCCTAACCTTAAGACAAAACCGGACTTCATCTTCCAGAACACTCTGACAAAGACTCTCTACGGAGAGAATCCGAGGAAAGTGGAACTGAATGAGGAGACAATTGCTAAGGCCTCCCTGCAGACCATCGAGAAGAATTACCGTAGGCTGTTCAAGGATGCAGCCGGAGCGACAGTCTTCATTGTGGGTAACGTTGACCTTGCGCAACTCAGGCCTCTCGTGGAGAAATATATCGGATCCCTGCCAAAAGGAAAGAAGGCAACTTCCTGGAAGGACAACACTCCGACATTCGTGAAGGGCAAGGTGGTGAACGAGTTCAGCACTGCAATGCAGACTCCTATGGAGACCGTCCTTCAAGTCTGGTCAGCCTATCTTCCTTACAGTGTCAGGAACGAGGTTATGATGGATGCAGCTTCCTATATTCTTGACATGATTTACACCGACACGCTCCGCGAGGAGGAAGGCGGGACCTACGGTGCTTCTGCCTACATCGGTGTCCAGAAGGTTCCGCAGGAGAGAGTTGTGGCACAGGTTTATTTCACGACCAACGTGGATCAGGTGGCAAAGCTCCGCAATCTTGCAGTCAAAGGTATGGAAAGTCTTGCAACCGATGGTCCTACAGAGGAGCAGCTCACGAGGACAGTGGAGAATTTCAGGAAGAAGATGCCTGAATCCAGAATCACCAACAACTACTGGCTGAATGTCCTTCAGGGATACTACAGTGCAGGAATCGACCGCGACACCGAGTACGAGGCTGCGATTGCCGAAATCAATGCAGAGAACATAAAGGCTGCCGTGAAGGCGCTGCTCGATGAGGGCAACTTCATCGAAGTCGTTATGGGGCCGGCGGAATAGATCCCCGATCAGGTCGGGGATGACGTTACGACATTGTTGACACTATATTAAAGTCGGGGATGACAAGTGCCATCCCCGACTTTTCGTCATTCCCGGCCTGACCGGGAATCTCATCGAAAAAATTCCACATTAAAAAGTTGGATAAAAAAAGGCTAGTTCAAGGCGCAGTCTGAAGTCAAATGCCGCAGCAACCTGTTGGTTGTGAGGACTTTGACGAAGGCTGCAACGAAGAAATAGCCTTTTTTTGCCAACTTTTCGCTGAATTACTCTGCTACGATAGCATCGTTAGGACAAACAGAAGCGCAAGATCCGCAATCAACGCAAAGATCA
>CAMEBJ010000193.1 GCA_945912085.1 uncultured Bacteroidales bacterium
ATCATTACCGGAAGGGCTACTGCCAGGTTTCTTTTGTAGAATGGGAGATATTTCCTGAAACTGTACAAAATTCTTTCTTTACTTGTAAATATTTCTAAAATTCAGAGAAAGGCCCGTCAGGAGAGCCTGACCATTTGTAGAGTCTGGCAGTGCAAGATTCCTTTCTGGTCTTTTTGTCCCTTGCATTCTCGGATATGTACCAAAGTCCACCTCCCAGGGGGCAGATTCCTGTGGAACCCCATTTGAAATTCCAGCCGGTGATGCCGCTCGCCTCATCTGTCAAAGGATTGATGAATAATGGTTCAACAGGCTGAACGAGAGAGAGTTGCAGGCGTTTTGAGTTGTCACAGTCTCCCTTCAGGGCAGCCTTGAAAGGCTTCTGATTGACACTTAGGGCAAAGAGCCTGTAATTAGGAAAATGTGGTTTCGAACCCTTGTAAACTGCAAGGAAGATGCATTCAGTGTAAGGGTCGTATGCCATATTCTGGATGCCGTAATTGGTGTTTCCGGTGTAAACAAAATATTCCCTGTCCGGTTTGTCGGGCCCATCGGAATGGGTCTGTCCGAAAATCACGGGACGGGCCAGAGCATTCAGTTTTTCGAGATCATATCTCTGAATCACCTGATAGTCATTGTCCGTGCGGTTCACGTCCCCGTAGATTCCATATCCAACGTAAAGGAACATTTTCCGGTCTGCTGCCGGCAAGGCATCTTTGGAAGAGGAATATTTCGCTGGTTTCACAGGAGCAATCTCCGGAGCAATCGCCACACCGTCAATGCCGGAGCAGCCATAGCGATGTTCGAAACTTCCGTCAGGAGCCTTGAAGGAATAGTCCTCAACGGCTTTCCGGACACAGACAGTCTTCAGGACATCATTGTTTTCCGGGTCAACGGCAAGGGCATCCAGAGAGTCAACGTCTATGATGGCGATGTAAAAGGTCGATTCGCTCCTTGAAACGGCATCCACATTCAGAACCTTGGCGATTCCTCTTCCGATTTCGTCATCCTTGCATTCCAGCGAAGCATAGACCTTTCTGTCGGCAGGATTGAAAGTCATCGCTCCGAGATGGCCCTGAATCCGGTCGATTGAAGCTAGTATGTTTCCCTGCATATCCACTTTCAGGAAACGGCTTGTAAATGACATATACATACAATCCTTCTGCGCATCGTAGGCGATTCCCTGGACGTGCTGCGCCTGGCCACCCACAAAGACAGTGCGAGGAAGTGATTGTGAATCAGCAGGCATCGAAGGGACATCTGCGGACAGGACGGACGGCAAGAGGAGAGACAGGGCAAATGCCGTCAGGACTTTCATACAAACAGAAAAAGGTTTCATTTTATTGCTTTTTTGTTACAAAAGATTGTGCCTTGCTGCATACATCACATTTGCAGGAGCGCGTCTGGCAAGAAGTTCATTCTTCATAAATTCCATCGCAGGTGCACAGTGGCGGAAGAAGCGGTGGTAGCCTTCACAGAGATAGTTCAGGCCGGTTTCACCGTCGGCAGTGTGGCAGAAACGGTTCTTCGGGCACTCCCCGTTGCAGGCAAAGAGGAAGTCACATTCACGGCACTGGCGCGGAAGGGAAGTCATTTTCGCATCGCCGAAATCCTGCTCGACGCTGCTGTACATCATCTGGGTCAGAGTGTGCGTGCGGATATTCCCCAGTTTGTACTCCGGGAAGACAAAGTGGTCACACACATAGACATCCCCGTTGTACTCCATCACTCCTGCGTGACCGCAGGTGCGTGCCATAGTGCAGACTCCCGGCTGCTCCCCCACCCAGTTTGCGAGAGTGGAATCGAAAAGCTGGATGTAATACCTCCCCACGTCATTGCGCACCCACTCGTCAAAAATGGTGCAGAGGAAATTTCCCCACTGCTTCGGAGTTACCGAGAACGGTGCAAGAGGCAGGGAGTCGCTGTCGGCCGGACAGGCAAGGGTTCTGCCGTCACTGTGAGGCATAATCCTCTCCACAATCGGAGTGAACTGGATGTAGCGGCAGTCTATGCTCTTGAAGAAATTGTAGAACTCCAGCGGATAGTCGGCATTGAAGTCATTCACGACTGCCAGGGCGTTCCATTCAACACAGTACCTGCTGAGCAATTCTATTCCCTGCATCACCTTGGCGAACGACGGCCTGCCCTTGACATTGTGGCGGTAGCGGTCGTGAAACCTCTGCGGACCGTCGATGGACACTCCGACAAGCCAGTTGTTTTCCTTGAAGAACTGGCACCATTCGTCATTCAGCAGGGTTCCGTTGGTCTGAATAGAATTGTCGATTGTCCTCCCTCTCCCGTACTGTTTCTGGAGCCTGACGACCTTCTTGTAGAAAGACAGGGGCCGCATCAGGGCCTCGCCGCCGTGCCAGGTAAAGAGGACCTGCTGCATAGTCTGCGACTCGATGTACTGCCTGATGTACATTTCAAGAATCTCGTCGCTCATCTCGAACATCCCCGAAGTCAGATTGTCCTTGTAGAGATTCTTCTTCTCAAGATAGTAGCAGTATTCGCAGGCAAGGTTGCAGGTCGGTCCTGCCGGTTTTGCCATGACGTAAAGCGGACGGGCAAAAGGTGCAATCGTACTCATTTTTCCGTTTTTTTGGCGTCCTCGATGGGACGGAGTGAAGGAAGGCTGATTCCGAAATGTACCGAAAGTACTCTGGTGAGAATCACCGAGGTGGCAGCAAGAATCTGCGTAAGTATGTGTCCGCAGCCTGCAAGAGAGCAGATGTAATACACCACTCCTCCCATTACACAGGCAACGGCATATATGTCCTTTCTGAAAATCAGAGGTACCTCATTGATGAATATGTCCCTGAACATACCTCCCGCGGCACCGGTGATTGCTCCCATTATGATGTTGAGCCAGAACGGATAACCTTCCGCAAGGCTTCTCTCGACCCCCACAACGGTGAAAAGACCGATTCCGATCGCGTCGAAGATGAAGAAGGTGTTGTCCAGACGGACAAAGTTCTTCCTGAATATGATGACGAAAAGAAGGGCTACCGCCGTGATTACGGTATATGAAACATTCTCCATCCAGAAGGGAGTAAGCCCCAGAAGCAAATCCCTGAGGGTTCCTCCGCCGATAGCCGTCACGAATCCCACCACGTATGCCCCGAATATGTCGAAATTCTTGGCTGCTGCGAGACGGATTCCGCTGATGGCAAATGCGAATGTACCAATGTAGTCTATTATGGTAATGAAATCCATATCTGAAATTCCTAAAGGACGGCAAAGATATGCAAAATGTTTCAGAAAAAGTTTCCGCAAATCAGGCAAATAGCGTAAATTTGTCGGCCGCGCCCACCCGGGACAGAGGTTTGGGCACGATTTGAAAGAGAATATGGAAACAGCGCTGAAGGAAAAGCTCATCTCTTGGGCTCAGAAATACAACTCTCCGGAGTACTTTATGGAGGACCCCATTGCCTTTCCGCGGAATATGGCCGGTGAGTACCGCAGGGGGACGGCCT
>CAMEBJ010000194.1 GCA_945912085.1 uncultured Bacteroidales bacterium
ACCACACGGGGGACATCGAAGGTGCACTTGCCGCCTTGAACGAGTTGAGAAGAAACAGAATCACCGGCGTGGCAGACTACACGAAGGCTAACCTTCCACAGGTTGACCACGATGACCTTGTCAAATCGGATGCTTTGGGGAACGAGCTCACTCCCCTGCTTTATGCAATCCTCTGCGAAAGGCGGAAAGAGCTTTTTATGGAAGGAGACAGGTGGTATGAACTCAAGCGCAACGGGCGTCCGGAATTCTGGACTGCCAAACAGGGCAGCAAATACACCACAATGAAATTTATGTACACCTTCCCGCTGCCGATCAATGACATCGAGCTGGTGAAGGGTCTTGTGCAGAATGAAGGATACGAAAAGACAAAGTAATAGACAGAAGTTTCGCAAATGCGAAACACCTTGTTTGGAGATGCTTTAGCATCGATAGTAAGTCCTCTTCCCGAGGTCGAGAGCGGAAAGCAAAACAGTCCAGCGGACTTTTTGCAGCGAGCAGCCCGGAGGGACGGTGAGGATTTAGGAGATGGGTAACGTAGATGAGAATTGTGCGGTGGGAAGAAGTTTCGCAAGACGCACAACCATCAGGATAACAGATAATTATAAACTTGCGAAACTTGAGTAAGAGATATGAAGAATTTTACAATTGCGGCATCAGCGGTTCTGGTTCTCCTGACATCCCTGGTTTCCTGCAACAACTACAATGAACTTCCTCCTTTGAATGAGGGATATGCAACGGAATTTATTCTGCCTGACCCTGTTCCTCTCACGACGGAGGATCGGGAATATTTACAGGCCCTCGAAGATGAATATGAGCAGGCGACTAAAGCACCCGCATCAAATTGATAATATTTTTCCCTAACTAACATTATTCATTATGAAGAAATTCTATGTTTTGGCATTGGCCGCGATGACATTGCTCGCGGGATGCAAGAAGGACAGCGCAACACTGCCTTCAGTTTCTTTTGAGACAGCTGTTCCGACCACGGTGGACGGGACTTCCGTACTCAGCATTTCAGTTTCTGATTACACCGGGACAGAAGCAGTCACAGTTCCTGTTAAATTCGCCGGTGACGCAGTGAAAGGAACCGATTACACTGTCTCTGCAGAGGCATTCGTCATTGGCGGTGCTTCACCTGTCACATCAATCATTGTCACTCCTGTTGACTACACGAGCAAAAAGACAGTCAAGGCATCTCTTGAGCTGCCTGAAGGTTTTGCTGCAGGTAAATATGTCACAAGTGAGTTTGCCCTCAGCGGACCTGTCGGAGTGATTTCATTTTCAAGCAAGAGAGGTCTCCTGACTGCAGCAGCGGTCATTTCAGCGGATGTCCTCACTGCTGACGGCAGCACCCTTCTCCCTCTTCAGAATGGAGATGAGATTGCAGTGAGTGTCAACACTGAGAAATCAACCGCAGTGGAAGGAACCGACTTCAAGTTCAAGAATGGCAAAAAGGCTATAGTGATTGAGCCTATGAAAAGTTCAGGTTCCGTTGAACTGGAATACATCGGTTCAGAGACAGTGGAAGGAAACAAGACAATCGTCCTCGACATTGCCCTGAACGGGAAATACTCAGGAGGCCAGTATATATCGACTACCATCGAGGTTCTCGGCTCCTACTGGAACATGCTGGGTGGAAAATGGGTTATCAATGAGTTGCTTACTGACGCGGCTTTCTTCTCCTCCATGTGGGGGGATGGGTGCAGCAATTACGATTTGCTCCCTGCTCTAACGCCAAGCGATTCATTCGAGATTGACCTTGAAACAGGAGTGTTCAAACCGGCCTTCGACTCTGCTTTCAAGAACTATTTCCTTGGCGAGGCAAATATGACAAAGGGTGACGAGGTTACATACCACAGCGGACTTGAAGCAAATTTCAAGGAACAAACGACCGTTCAATCCTTCATCCTTGACAATGTGAACAGATATTTCTCTGCAACAGAGAAGAGCGATGACAAAGAAGGCTACATCGGAGCCAGAATCATTGACGGAGACAACGGAGAGAAACTCCTCGAGCTGCACGTCTTCGACCACACTTCCAAATCATTTATGCCGGAACTGCCTGATTATTATATATACGGAACAGAAAAACCTGTGGCAGCAGCATACTCCCATTCAGCCATCATAGCAACATTCAAAAAAGCAAAGTAAGCCAAACGCATTTCTGCAATTTTCCCGGACAGGCATCCAGTCTGTCCGGGATTTTTTGTTCTGTGGCACGGAATCGTATTACTGCAGTCAATATTTAACGAATTTGTACATATACTTTCAATTTTTACTATTTTAGCACCGTTTTTCTGATAGAGATGGATATTTTCAAAAGAATTGTCTTTGCGTTAGCTTGCCTGACCTTCGGATTTTCCAGCACACAGGGGGCGGCTTCCCAATACAAATTCACCCACATAACCACGGCCAACAGTTCACTGTCATACGACGGGATAAGCTGTATCACCCAAGACTCAAGAGGTTTCATCTGGATTGGCACCTTCAAGGGACTGAACCGCTATGACGGCTCCACATTCAAAGTCTGGTACAGAAACGATATGGGACTTGCATCCGACTTCGTGCACACCATCACCGAAGACGGCAAGGGGAACATCTGGGTGGGGACCGACAACGGGGTCTCCGTCTATGAATGGGAAACGGACAGGTTCATCCCTGTGACCAAACCGAGCAGACAAGGCACCGTGATACGCAACAAAGTGACCTTCATTACCTTGGATAACAAAGGAATTGTCTGGCTCCTTGTGAATGATCAGGGCTGCTTTTCATACGACACAAATACCGGGGAACTGAATGACATCGCCTATGACGAAATCGGAATGGCAGGCTTCCGCAAACTGCTCAGAAGGAAGAACGGGGAGTTCTGGATTTCCCGCTATCACGCCAATCTCTACCGCGCGGACAAGGATTTCAGGAATGTCAGGCCGGCACTCGGCCCCGGACAGTTCCGGGATTATTTTGCCAACGACGAGATTGAGGGTCTGTTTGAGGACGAAGACGGAAAAATCTTCGTGGCCAGCACCAAAAACGGAATAAGCAGGATTGATCCTGTGTCAGGTTCCGTCAGCAATATGTTCAGGATTCCGGGCAGTGCCGTCCTTCACCACGTCTTTCTGGAGAAGGGCAGAATCTTCTGGCTGGCAACGACAGATGGAGTCTGGAGATTTGACGGCAGAAGCGAAAAGGCGGAATGCCTGAAACACGATGGGAAGGATGCCTTCACCATTTCCAATAACTACACTAACTGCGTGTTCGTGGACAAGGACTCCGGCATCTGGGTCGGGACAAAGGACGGCGGAGTTAATTACTGCGGAATGTATCAGGGAAATTTTGAGAAGCAGTACCTTGTGGATGGAGAGCCGATGAAAGGAGTTCTCGTGAGCGGATTCGCCGAGGACCGGAGCGGGCGGATTTGGGTGGCGACCGAGGAACAGGGATTCCTGATTTATGACCCGGAGTCAAGAAT
>CAMEBJ010000195.1 GCA_945912085.1 uncultured Bacteroidales bacterium
GGATACGCGTGAGCAGCCTTGAGTCTGAATGATGAGAAAAATTGTCTCAATTCTGTTTGTTACCCTGGGTTTTGCCGTGAGTTCGGCAGCCCAGGGCAACCTTTTGATACCCTCACCGGTCTCTTTTGAGAGGAAGTCCGGCAGCTTTGTCTTCACTGACCGCCCGGTGCTTCTTCCTTCATCAGCTGCGTCCGACGGTGTAGAACTCGTGTCAGATCCTTCTATGAAGGAAGAGGCCTATCAGCTTGAAGTCTCTCCGCGTAAGGTTGTCATCCGTGCACGGGACGACAGAGGCTTCTTCTACGGTCTGCAGACTGTGCGCCAGCTTCTTCCGGAGGGCTACGAGGATGCGTCCTCCGGAAAATACGCGATTCCTTGCGTCAGGGTGTATGACGAACCTCGGTTCTCCTACAGGGGATATATGCTGGATGTGGCGAGATTCTTCACCCCAAAGGAAGATCTGTTGAGGATAATTGACTGTATGTCAATGCTGAAATTGAACAGACTCCATCTCCATCTCTGCGATGACAACGGGTGGAGGCTTGAAATGAAAAAATATCCCCTTCTTCACGAATTGGGTTCCCGCAGAGTTGACAGACCGGGAGAATATTTCTCCGAGAGGATGAATGCAAGGCAGGGGGAGCCTACCGTACCCGGGGGATATTATACCCGGGATGACATAAGAGAAATCGTGGCCTATGCCTCTCAGAGGCAGATTGAGGTCATTCCGGAAATCGAGATGCCTGCCCACAGCAATGCGGCTCTTGCAGCCTATCCGCTTCTGGCCTGTCCGGTTGTGGACAAGTTCATAGGTGTGCTGCCCGGTCTGGGAGGGAATCACGCCGATATAATCTTCTGTGCCGGGAATGACGAAGTTTTCACCTTCCTTGAGGACATACTCGATGAAGTGATGGAGCTCTTCCCGTCAAAAATGATTCATCTTGGCGGTGACGAGGCCTGGAAGACACACTGGAAACAATGTCCTCTCTGTCAGGAGCGGATGAGAAAGGAGAATCTTTCTGACGAGGAACAGCTTCAGGGATGGTTTATGGAACGTATCGCATCATACGTACGCAGCCATTCAAGGGAGGTCGCAGGATGGGATGAACTCGTGGAGACAGGAATCCCGGAGAATGCCGTGGTTTACGGCTGGAGGGGGTTCGGCCAGGCTGGAATGGATGCCGCAAGGCTAGGACACCGGGTGGTGATGACTCCTGCGAGGGTTACTTACCTGATCAGGTATCAGGGCCCACAGTGGTTTGAACCTCTTACGTATTTTGGAAACAACAGGCTTTACGACATATATTCATACGAACCTCTGGCCTCTGGCTGGACTGATGAGATGGCAGAGAGACTGATCGGTGTGCAGGCTTCCCTGTGGACGGAATTCTGCCACAGTGTCGAGGATGTCAATTACCTCACTTTCCCTCGCCTGGCGGCACTTGCGGAATTGGGATGGACACGCAATGAAAACAAGTCCTGGGACCGTTTCCAGAAATCAGTGGATTCCTTTTCCGGAAGACTCCGCAGGAAAGGTGTAGTGCCTGCTGAGTCGATGTTCAATATACAGCATACGGTGGTGCCTGAGGATGGGAAACTGAAAGTTGTGCTTGACTGCGAGAGGACTGACGTTCAGATCAGATACACCACAGACGGCTCACAGCCTACCCCGAAATCCTCCCTCTACGGGAAACCTTTGTGTTTCAGCAGGGATGTGGAAATAAAAAGTGCCACTTTCAAGGGAGGAGTTATGGTTGGAAAAGTTCTGACCCTTCCTCTGAAATGGAACAGGGCCACTGCCGGAAGACTTGTCTCAGGTGGGGAACCCCTCCTTCTGAACGGTGTACGGGGAAGTCTGCGCAGGTCGGATTTCGAATGGGAGTCCAGATTCTCCGGAGAGCCTGTGAGACTGTGCGTGGATCTCGGAAAAGAAACCGTGATAGGGCGTGCAGCACTGGGATGCATAAATGATTTCGGGATGTCGGTGCATCTTCCTCTGAAGGTGGAAGTTGCCTTGAGCATTGACGGACAGTCCTTTGAAAATGCCGGTGAATGGTCTCTCCCTGATGGGGAGGCATTTGCCAGGGGAACATTCAAAAGGGACATAGCCGTGTCGCTTGACAATCCCGTTTCTGCGAGATATGTCTCATTCACCGTCTATGGACAGGGGAGGACTCCTGCCTTGCATTGCCGTCCAGACAGTGATTCAAGAATGTGTTTTGATGAAATTATAGTGGAATGAAAACCCGAATCCTTACCTTGGTTCTTTCTTTTGCCGGGATGTTCAGTGCATTCGCAGGCAATGATGTCAAACCTGGACGTTACACAGTCAAGCCGGTAGCCAGACCGGAGTATGCCTTGACTACGCCATCCAGACTTTCCGGAACTGTGAACACTGCCGGAGCAATGTTTGGAGAGAAAACCCAGGTGTGGTCCCTGTCGGAACTCTCCGGCAGTGTCAGGCTTTTCGACTGTTCAGGCTATGCCCTTAGTGCTTCCGATGACTCCCTGGTGCGTCTTGCGGAAAACAACGGAAGTGATGAGACCCAGCTCTGGACGCTTGAGAGGTTTGAAGGGACTGACACTTATTTGATTGTTCCTTCCAACAAACCTGATCTTGCCGCGGTTCTCGAAGGAGGCAGCACCGTTGTCCTGAAGCCGCGTCAGGGTGTGCTGAAAAATCCGCGTTCCCGATGGAGGTTCTTCCCTGTTGAGGAGGATGAGGCAAGGATGACGCAGACCGGGGAAAGGAATATCTGGGAAGATGAGACTGTCTTTGCCATAAACAAGGAGGAGGCCGTCGCTACATATATGCCTTATCCGTCCGTGGATGAGATGCTTGCCGATTCAGTACATTTTGCCACACCCTGGACCGAGCCTGTGAACAGCCGTTACAGGAACCTGAACGGCGTCTGGAAATTCAATTTTGTCCGGGAACCTTCAGCCCGTCCTATGGATTTCTACAGGGAGGATTACGACTGCTCCGGATGGAGTGACATCAAGGTGCCTTCCTGCTGGGAGATGCAGGGTTGGGACAGACCGATTTACGCCAATGTGGAATATCCTTTTGACAACACGCCACCCGTGATTCGTCCCCGCCCGGGATTCAATGACGGGGGCAAGAACTACGGAATCAATCCGGTCGGTTCATATCTCACTGAATTCGAAATCTCCCCGGATTGGCTCCAGAGACGCACCATCCTTCATTTTGATGGAATTTACTCGGCGGCAAACGTCTGGGTGAACGGTGAATATGCCGGCTATACCCAGGGCGCGAACAATGTCTCGGAATTCGACATAACACCGATGCTGCGGGAGGGAGTGAACCGTCTTGCCGTCGAGGTGTTCCGCTGGAGCGACGGGTCCTATCTCGAATGTCAGGATATGTTCAGGATGAGCGGGATATTCAGGGATGTGTATGTGTACAACATTCCTGTGGCTTCCGTTCGTGACCATATTATA
>CAMEBJ010000196.1 GCA_945912085.1 uncultured Bacteroidales bacterium
GGAGATTTCTGAAATATGGATCACTTTCGCCGACCCCCAGATCGGAAGGGAGAAGAAACGTCTCACAAGCCCTCTTTTTGTCGAAAGGTACCGTCACTTCCTTAAACCGGGAGGCATAGTGCATCTGAAAACCGACAGCCCCTATCTCCACGAGTATTCCAAACTGATGGCTCAGGTGAACGGTCTGAAAATCCTTGCTGCATCCCGCGACATCTACGGTGCGGACAGGGAGGCGCTGTAC
Organism: uncultured Bacteroidales bacterium; assembly: GCA_945912085.1. Classification (GTDB taxonomy): domain Bacteria; phylum Bacteroidota; class Bacteroidia; order Bacteroidales; family UBA932; genus Cryptobacteroides. The sequence continues at coordinate 242 of CAMEBJ010000196.1, forward strand.
AAAAGCGAAATGGCGTCAGTCTGCGGAACCGGCGCCATCGATGCTCTTTTCCAGGTGCAGACCTTCTACGAATCCCAGTACCTTGCCAAGGGTCTTCCGATTACCTATCTTGCCTTCAATATTGACAGGGAGGGCAGTTACCTCAGCCCTGAGTGGGACGAATCGCTCTACGAGAGGTAGAATCCTGCACAGGTAAATATTCCCTAAGCAAATCTTCTCATATTCTCCTCGGTTGCAGGAATGCCCCTCATCTCGCATTTCTGTTTAGGAGTCCTGGCCGCAGGCGCAACGATGCAAATCGCAATGTAAATCCAGAATCCTGCCGAACCGATGAAAAGAGCGACCAGGAAAAGGATTCTCAAAAGCACCACATCCACATTGAAATACAGCGAAAGTCCGGAGCACACTCCTCCGAGCATTTTGTTGTCCATATCCCTGTAGAGTTTCTTCTCTGCCCCGACATATTCAGCCTCATAGACTTTCTGTCCTGATGATGCCCTGCCTGCAGTCCAGTTCGGCATTCCGCACTGCTGCGCCGCGTTGTTCACCATCTCCACGTTCACGGTGTCCCTTGAGTTAAGTCCGCTGCGTAGTATGGTTGAGATTCTTGTCTCAAGTTCATTCATCTTTGCCTCTTTGTCCGCAGTGCCGTCCAACCCTGTCCTGTAACTTTCAAGATAGCTCGAAAGAGCTTCGTAGGCATCTTCCTCAAAAATGAAATTGTAACCGCTGAGGGCGGCGTTGATTGTCTTTTTCATATTGATGTCCTTCTGATAATTGATTATTGGATTGAAAATTTCCATCCTCTGCTGCAAAGATATGTCAAATATTTTCTTACTTTGTGATTTGTTGCAAAAATATTAATCCAGATGGACTGTTCAGAGAGGATTGCCCGTGTTCGGGAGATAATGAGTTCAAAGGGATGTGATGCCCTTGTCGTCTGTGCGGGAGACCCGCATTCAAGTGAATATCCTGCACCGAGATGGAAACAGATCGAATGGCTGACCGGATTCACCGGGGAGGCCGGGACATTGGTCCTGACGCAGTCCCACGCGGGGTTGTGGACTGATTCGAGGTATTTCATTCAGGCGGCATCCCAACTGGATGGAACAGGTGTCGAACTTCACAGGATGGGAACTCCAGGGGTGGAGACCGTTCCGCAATGGCTCTCCGCCAATGCCAGGATAGTTGCCGTTGACGGGAGGTGTCTGTCTGTTGCCGGGGAGGCTGAAATCCGCGAGGCTCTTTGCACAGAAGATCCCGATGCCTTGCGCAAGGTGGTGGACATCCCCGACATCCTGGATGCTGTCTGGGATGACCGGCCGAGGATTCCGCGTTCCCCTGTTATCACTCTTGACCAGGAGTCCGTGGGCGAGACAAGAATGGAGAAAATTGCGTGGCTGCGGAATTTTCTCTACTCAAAGGACTGCGGGGCGATGCTTGTGACTTCGCTTGACGAGATTGCCTGGCTGCTGAACGTCAGGGGCAGTGACATTGAGTACAATCCATACGTCATTTCATATCTGTATGTCACTCGGGAGAGAATCTGCTGGTTCGTCCTGAAGGACGGCGCCGGGGCATTGCCTGCCGACACGGTTGACAGTTTCGAAGAACTCAGGTCGGACGGGGTGGAAATCCTGAAATATGACGATGTCTTCGTCGAGGTGAACCCTGTGGAGGAAGACGGTCAGAGGATTTTCCTTGATCCTGCGACACTTAACCTGAGCCTGTACCGCTACATCTGCGATGTGTTCGGACTGGATAATGTGGTTTGTGGAGATTCTCCTGTCCAGCTTCGCAAGGCTGTCAAGAACTCCCGTGAGTTGGAGGGCTTGCGTGAGGCCTGGTTCGAGGACGGAATAGCAATGGAAAAATTCCTTTTCTGGCTTGAGCATGAGGTTGCTTCCGGCAGGGAGGTGACAGAGATGGAGGCTTCTGTGAAACTGACATCTCTCAGGGCGGAAATAGAAGGCTACAGGGGAAACAGTTTCGAGAATATCTCCGCATACGGTCCCAATGCCGCCCTTCCTCATTACCAGACTCCGGTGCAGGGGTCCGCAGTCATACGCCCGCGCGGACTTTATCTGGTGGATTCCGGCGGGCAGTACCTGTTCGGGACGACAGACATTACCCGAACTGTCCCGATGGGGGAATGCTCCGAATTGGAAAAAGAGGATTATACCCTGGTTCTCAAGGGTATGATTGATCTCTGCACTGCCGTCTTTCCGGAGGGTACCGCAGGGTGTCAGCTGGATATCCTTGCAAGGAATGCCTTGTGGCGTACCCGGCGGAATTTCGGTCACGGGACAGGTCACGGAATCGGCTTCTACCTCGGAGTGCACGAGGGGCCTCAGAGTATCAGGCAGAATTTCAACCGTTGTCCGATGCTTGAGGGGATGGTAACCTCAGATGAGCCCGGCATCTACCGCGAAGGTTGTCACGGGGTGCGTCACGAGAATGTTATTCTTTGCACTGCTGCCGGAGAAAGCGAGTTCGGAAAGTGGTTGACATTCGAGACCCTTACTCTCTGTCACATAGACACTTCGGCCATCATCCCGGAATTGATGACAACGGAGGAAATCAAATGGCTGAATGCCTACAACGAGAAGGTTTACCGCAGGCTCTCTCCGCGTCTTGACGGTGAGGTCTCCGCCTGGCTCCGTGCCCGCACCCTCCCGCTCTGAGATGCCCGATCAGGTCGGGCATGACGGTACCCGTCTTCCCCTTTTCGTCATTCCCGATCTCCTCTTTTCGTCATTCCCGGCTTGACCGGGAATCTCACGCAGAAAGAAAAACGGCTGACCAAACGGTCAGCCGCCATTTTAATATTTAATATCTCTTAACCGATGATTCCGTTGGCCACCAGGCAGGAAGTAACTGCTACTGTAGCGAATCCAAGGAAAATCAGTGTGGCGAAGATGTAACCAATGACATTGAGCCTCTTTGTCCAGATCTGGTTGCTCCAGCCGATTGTCTGGAATGCGCTCCAGAAACCGTGGGTGAGGTGGAACCAGAGTGCTCCGAACCAGATGATGTAGAGAACAACCATCCACCAGTGGCGGAAAGTGGTCTCGAGAAGAAGGTAAGGATCGGTGGCTTCCTGACCCATGAATTCCTTCAACTGCATCTCGTCCCAGAAGTGGGTGAGGTGGAAAGCGATGAATCCCAGAACGATGATTCCGAGGGCAAGCATATTCTTTGAA
>CAMEBJ010000197.1 GCA_945912085.1 uncultured Bacteroidales bacterium
GCCGGGGGTGCTGCTCTGGATTCTTTCTGTGGCGTGGCTCATTTTTGCAAGCGGAAGGTTCTCAAGATGGTTTGCAGGATTGGGTGACAGTGTCGGGATTGCAAAAGGGGAAGATGTGTCGGAGCTGAAACAGGATGAGGTCGTGGAGTCTGAGTCTTCCGAGATTGAACCTGAACATTTTGCAGTGGAGGAAGAACTTCCTTCGGATGACATTTTTGTGGGTGAGCCTGAGGAGGAACCGGTGCAGGAGGAAGATCCTGCCGAGGATTTCCCGGAGGTCGGTTTTGATCCGATTGAGGAGACAGTGGAGCCAGTTGCAGATGTGCCGCAGCAGGGGGAGGCCGCATTGCAGGCGGCATCGGACCTTGAGATAATCAAGGGTGACGGCTTCAGCACGGATGTGAAGAAGGAACTCCCGAGGATTGATGTCAGGGATGAACTCTCGAAATATACTTTTCCTCCGCTTGATTTGCTGAAGGACTATTCTTCCGGAAGGCACGAGGTTTCTCCGGAGGAACTGGAAAGGAACAATGCCAAGATCCGGATAACCCTTCAGAACTACAAGATTCAGATTGACAAGGTTTCCGCCTGCGTAGGCCCGACGGTGACCCTCTACAAGGTCGTTCCGGCACCGGGAGTGAGGATTGCCACCATCAAGAGCAGGGAAGAGGACATTGCAGTTGCCCTCGGGGTAAAGGGAGTCCGTGTGGTGACGCTTGCGGATTCTGTCGGGATTGAGGTTCCGAATGACAAGTCTTCCATCGTTCCTCTCAAGTCGATGCTTAATGACGATGCTTTCAGGAACACGAAATATGAACTGCCGATAGCTATTGGTTACACCATCACTCAGAAGGTCAAGACCTTCGACCTTGCCGATGCCCCGCATCTTCTTGTCGCCGGTGCGACAAAACAGGGTAAGTCTGTGGGGCTGAATGTCATAATCGCATCCCTGCTGTATGCCCGGCATCCTTCTGAACTGAAACTTGTCTTCATCGACCCGAAGATGGTTGAGTTCAATGCCTACGCCAAGTTGCTCAAGCATTATCTTGCGGTGCTTCCTACAGCCTCCAGTGAGAAGGATGAGATGGCTTCGGCAATTGTGAAGCAGGCAAAGCAGGCTGAACAGATTCTCCGGTCCCTCTGCATTGAGATGGATGACCGCTACGAGTTGATGAGCCGCACGTCCGCGAACAATGTCAAACTCTACAACGAGAAGTTCAAGTCCCGTTTCCTGAATCCAAACGAGGGACACCGCTTCCTGCCTTACATTGTGGTCGTCATAGACGAGTTCTCAGATCTGATTATGTCACAGGGTGCTGCGCCTGAGGCAAAAGCCACTGCAAGAAGCATTTCGACATCCATCATCAGGCTCGCTCAGAAAGGAAGGGCTGCGGGTATCCACGTCATCATTGCCACCCAGAGACCGTCGGTTGACGTCATTACAGGAAGCATCAAGACGAATTTCCCTACCCGTATCGCGTTCAGGACAATCGCGAGCGTCGATTCCAAGACCATTCTTGACAGTCCGGGAGCTGAGAAACTCATAGGAAGGGGAGATATGCTCTACTATGCCGGAGTGGAGATGGAAAGGGTACAGTGCGCTCTGATTGAGATGGATGAGATTTGCCGCATCACCGATTTCATCGGGAGTCAGACCGGTTACAAACAATGCTACAACACTCCTTACTACCTTCCTTCTCCGGATGCCGGTGACGGTGCCGAGGAAGGTCAGGGAATGATTGATATGTCCAATCTTGACGAGTCGTTCAGAACTGCTGCTGAAATGGTTGTGCTCGACCAGAAGGGTTCCACTTCAACCCTCCAGAGGAAACTGGGAATGGGATTCGCCAGAGCAGGCCGTGTGATGGATCAACTGGAGGCTGCGGGAATCGTCGGTCCTCAGGAAGGCTCAAAGCCTCGTCAGGTCCTTGTCAGGGACCTTGAAGAACTCCGGGGTATTCTGGATGCTTTTATGCCGCAGTAATTATGAAAAGTCTGCTGTGCATTCTCCTGACGGTATTCTCTGCCTGTCCCGTTTCAGGAAACAGTCAACCGCAAACTGATGCGGTGATGTCATTTGTCTCCAGAATCTCAGGTGGATGCGTGTCATTCAGGTATTCCTTTGTTATCAAGGCCCTGTCCTCATCAGGGAAGGTGACAGGTGAGGGGTCGGTCCTGATGCAGGGGGCATCCTACCATCTTCAGGGAAACGGCATGGAGGTCTGGTGTGACGGAAACTCTGTCTGGACTGCTGACCTTTCATCAAAGGAAGTGGTAATAGAACCTGCGACTGAGGATGTTCTGGTGAATCCAGCCCTGATTCTTTCAGATCTGCCAAGGCATTTTTCCTGGCAGTCCGATTACCGTGAAGGAACTTTTTCCTCGCAGCCTTCGAGGGTTTTCCTGCTGAAACCTCTTTTAAAATCAGATATGCAGTCCCTTGAACTTTTTTTTGACTCCAGGGGAATGGAACTTCTTGGCGGGAGGATGCTCCTGAAAGACAATGTCTCTGCGACTTTCTTCATTTCGGGTCTGTCCGTCAGGGAGACTGTAACCAAATTTGTCCCGGAGTCATTCCCTTCAGAGTGGATTGTCACTGATTTGCGTTGATATTCAGAAAATCAGGAATATATTTCGCATTTTTCGAAAATTGAGTTAATGAAATATGGAACTGTACAAATACCAGGGTGCCGGGAATGATTTCCTGATAGCCGACAACCGAGACTCACATCTGACGGTTGAGGATGGAAGAATTGTGTGCCGTCAGACGGACCCTCATACCGCAGAAGAATCCAAACAGATTTTTACAATCTCATCGCTGTGTGACAGGCGTTACGGTGTCGGTGCAGACGGACTTATGCTTCTGGAAACCGTCCGGGGAGGAGATGGGAGTCCGGACAGTGCCCCGGATTTCCGGATGGTGTACTTCAATTCAGACGGTTCCGGAGGAATGATGTGCGGGAATGGGGGCAGATGCATTGTCGCCTTTGCCGCAGACTTGGGAATAAGCCATTTTGATTTCATTGCCGCGGACGGTCCGCACAGTGCAGATGTCCTGTTGGACAGGGGAAAGGAAAAAACTGTCAGACTGAAGATGAAGGATGTCAGGGGAATCACACCTCATCCTGACCTCTGCGGATTCTTTCTTGACACCGGGACCAGACATTTTGTAAGACAGGTGAGGAATCTTCCTGAGTATGATGTCTTTGGAGAGGGACGCCGGATCCGCCATCTGGATGCATTCGCTCCCATTGGTACAAACGTGAATTTCATTGAGCCCTGCGGTGATGTCCTGAATGTCAGAACCTATGAGAAAGGCGTCGAGGATGAAACTTTTGCCTGCGGCACCGGAATTACAGCCTCAGCCATAGTACACTGGCACATCAACATTCCTTACCCGCAGAGAGATTCCTCACCGGACAGAGTCAATGTTAAGATTCACG
>CAMEBJ010000198.1 GCA_945912085.1 uncultured Bacteroidales bacterium
AAACATTGATACTATGATTGTAAAAATCAACAGGAAGCCGACCGAGACGTCCGCCTCCAATCTCGCGGAACTGGCAGGGGAACTTTTCCTGCCCAATGCGGGAGTCGCAATGGCATTGAACTCCAAGATGGTACAGCGCTCAGACTGGGCAAACACCCCATTGTCCGAGGACGCGGAAATAATAATCATCAAAGCGGCCTGCGGAGGTTGACATCCCTATGCTTCAATTCATCACACATTTCAATGACCGCTGGTCATATCTGGATTCCGTCAGGCTCGCTCTTGACGGAGGCTGCCGATGGATTCAACTTCGGATGAAGGATGCCACTGCGGAAGAAATACGCCCTGTGGCAATTAAGGCTATGAAGATGTGCAGGGATGCAGGTGCAACCTTCATCATTGACGACCACGTGAGACTCGTGGCGGAACTTGGGGCTGACGGGGTTCATCTCGGAAAGAAGGATATGCCCACGGACCAGGCCCGGGCGTTTCTGGGAAAAGATTTCATCATAGGGGGCACGGCCAACACCCTGGACGATGTCAGGAACCATTGGAAGAACGGAGTGGATTACATCGGATGCGGCCCCTTCCGTTTCACAACCACCAAGAAAGGGCTGGCTCCGGTGCTCGGACTCGAAGGTTACGAGGCAATTGTAAAGGGGATGAAAAGCGAAGACATTGACATTCCAATAGTTGCAATCGGAGGAATCACAGCCTCGGACATTCCTGCCATAATGGCTACCGGAGTAAGCGGCATCGCCCTGAGCGGCACAGTCCTTTCCGCACCTGACCCTTCCGCAGAGATGGCCAGATTGCTCTCCCTGCTCTGAACCAAAAGACCTGTAAGAAAAAATTTGAAAAATATATGGAAAAATTAGTAATAGCCGGCAGGGAATTCAATTCCCGCCTCTTCCTCGGCACAGGCAAATTCAACAACAACGACCTGATGTCCAAGGCAATAGAAGCAAGCGGCACCGAAATGGTGACCGTTGCGATGAAAAGGATCGAACTCTTTGACAGCCAGGATGACCTGCTCACCCACATTACCGGCAATCCGAACATTCAGCTCCTTCCGAACACATCCGGAGTGAGAAATGCCGAAGAAGCAGTTTTCGCGGCACAGATGGCAAGGGAAGCCTTTGGGACCAACTGGCTGAAACTGGAGATTCATCCTGACCCACGCTACCTCCTTCCGGATTCGGTGGAGACCCTCAAAGCCACGGAGCAGCTCGTTAAGCTCGGCTTCGTCGTTCTCCCCTACTGCCAGGCTGACCCGACCCTGTGCAAACATCTCGAAGAAGCGGGAGCCGCCACAGTAATGCCTCTTGCTGCTCCGATCGGGACCAACAAGGGTCTGAGGATGAAGGATTTTCTCCAGATAATCATTGAGCAGGCCACAGTTCCGGTTGTCGTTGACGCCGGGATTGGAGCTCCCAGCCACGCAGCCGAGGCTATGGAAATGGGAGCCGACTGCTGCCTGGTCAACACGGCCATAGCGGTTGCAGGAGACCCTGTCCAGATGGCCATTGCCTTCAAGGAGGCAGTTATGGCAGGCCGCAGGGCCTATGAGGCCGGTCTGGGAGCAGTTTGCGACTCCGCCCAGGCCAGTTCACCGCTCACAGCATTTCTTGACATCTAATTCCACAACACTATGCCAAACGACAATAAAGCATACGCAAAAAGAGAAAAGGCCTATATGACAGGCCGCATTTACCCTTTCATCAAGGTAGGTATGACCAAGGTCAACCTCACTCCGACCGTAGTGAAAGATGAAAAGGGCATCCCACAACTTGAGAAGAACGAACCAGTGTATATTTACGACACTAGCGGACCATTCTCCGATCCGGCCATCGAGGTGGATTTGAAAAAGGGTCTCCCGAGAATGAGGGAGCAGTGGATCATCGACCGCGATGACACGGAACTCCTGCCTGAGGTGACCAGCGAATACGGCAAAGCCCGCCTGGCCGACAAGTCCCTCGATTCCCTCCGTTTCGAGCACATCCAGCTTCCACGCCGCGCAAAAAAGGGCAAGGCAATCACCCAGATGGCCTATGCAAAGGCAGGAATCATCACTCCGGAGATGGAATATGTTGCCATCAGGGAGAATATGAACTGCGAATCACTCGGTGTAAAGAGTCACATCACTCCTGAATTTGTGCGCGACGAAATCGCCAGAGGCCGGGCCATGCTTCCGGCAAATATCAACCACCCGGAATCAGAGCCGATGATCATTGGAAGGAATTTCCTCGTGAAAATCAACACCAACATAGGAAACTCCGCGACGACATCCTCCATTGAGGAAGAGGTTGACAAGGCAGTCTGGTCCTGCAAATGGGGCGGAGACACCCTAATGGACCTTTCCACAGGAGACAATATCCACGAAACACGGGAATGGATTGTGCGCAACTGCCCGGTTCCGGTGGGTACGGTGCCGATATATCAGGCACTTGAGAAAGTCAACGGCAAAGTTGAGGACCTGAGCTGGGAGATTTACCGTGACACCCTCATCGAACAATGCGAGCAGGGAGTCGATTATTTTACAATCCACGCCGGAATCAGAAGGCACAATGTGCATCTTGCTGATTCACGACTCTGCGGCATCGTCAGCCGAGGAGGTTCAATCATGAGCAAATGGTGTCTCATTCACGACAGGGAATCGTTTCTGTATGAGCACTTTGACGACATATGTGACATTGTTGCCCAGTACGACGTCGCCCTTTCCCTGGGTGACGGACTCAGGCCGGGATGCATCGCGGATGCCAATGATGCCGCACAGTTTGCAGAGCTGGACACTATGGGAGAACTCGTCACAAGGGCCTGGGACAAGAATGTCCAGGCATTCATCGAAGGCCCCGGTCACGTGCCTATGCACAAAATCAGGGAAAATATGGAAAGGCAGATTGACCACTGCCACGAGGCCCCATTCTACACCCTTGGCCCGATTGTCACTGACATAGCACCCGGCTACGACCACATCACAAGTGCCATAGGAGCCACCCAGATTGCCTGGCTTGGAACGGCAATGCTCTGTTATGTCACTCCAAAGGAGCATCTTGCACTTCCTGACAGGGAAGACGTCCGGACAGGAGTCGTCACCTACAAGATTGCCGCCCACGCGGCCGACCTTGCCAAAGGACATCCCGGGGCACAGATCAGGGACAACGCCCTGTCAAAAGCCCGTTTCGAATTCAGATGGAGGGATCAGTTCCATCTTTCGCTCGACCCGGAGCGAGCCCTTGAGTATTTCGAGGCAGCAGGTCACACTGACGGAGAGTATTGCACAATGTGCGGACCGAATTTCTGCGCGGCAAAACTCACCCACGACCTAAGAAAACTGAAATAAACTACTTAAGTTTCGCAAGTGCGAAACACCTTGTTTGGAGATGCTTTAGCATCGATAGTAAGTCCT
>CAMEBJ010000199.1 GCA_945912085.1 uncultured Bacteroidales bacterium
CAATGAGAATGTACCTGCAAAGCAGCAGGAGGTCAGGAAGAGCGAGCCTGAGGTGCAGTCCGAGCAGACAGTGAAGGAGACTCCTTTGGAGACTCCAAAGGAGGAGAAGCCTCACGAGATCAGGCACACGAAAGTGGAAGTCGAGAAACTCGCTGGTCCTGTGGTCGTGGACAAAATCGACCTTTCTGTCTTTGAGACCAGAAAGAGCGGAAAGAAGCGTGAGAGAATCGGCAAGGGCGGAAGCCAGAAAGTTGACGTGACAAAGGTACAGGCCGACAACGAGTCTTCACGCAAGGACAAGAAGAAACAAGAGCAGAACAAGCGGGAGGACCGCAAGAGCAAGCGCAACAGAGGGGCTGACAGGTTCAAGCCTGCAATGACGGAGGCCGAGACCGAGGAGATGCAGAAGGAAATCCAGAAGCAGATCAAGGAGACCTATGCAAGGATGAACGAAGGGAAGGGCAAGAACAACTTCGGAGCAAAGCACCGCAAGGAGAAGAGGGAACTCGCATCACAGAAGATGCAGGAGGAGATGGAACTCCAGGCACTGGACAAGAAGGTGCTCAAGGTCACCGAGTTCGTGACTGTTAACGACTTGGCGACCCTGATGAACAACACTCCGGTGACAAAGGTCATCGGAGCTTGTATGAATCTCGGTTTGATGGTATCCATTAACCAGAGGCTTGATGCTGAGGCACTTGTGCTCGTTGCCGAGGAATTCGGCTATGAGGTTGAGTTCGTCACCGCGGACCTGACAGAGGCAATAAATCAGGAACAGGAGAGTGACGATGACGGAAATCTCGTTCCGAGACCTCCGGTCATCACCGTGATGGGACACGTTGACCACGGTAAGACTTCCCTCCTCGACTACATCAGGAAATCCAACGTTATTGCAGGAGAGGCAGGAGGAATCACCCAGCACATCGGTGCCTACAATGTGAAACTCCCTGACGGGCAGAGAATTACCTTCCTCGACACCCCTGGCCACGAAGCCTTCACGGCAATGCGTGCCCGAGGAGCCAAGATGACCGACCTCGCAATCATCATCATCGCCGCCGACGACGCAATAATGCCACAGACAATCGAGGCCATCAACCACGCCCAGGCAGCCGGAGTGCCGATGATTTTCGCAATCAACAAAATCGACAAGCCGGGAGCCAACCCTGAGAAGATCAAGGAACAGCTCGCGAATATGAACATCCTCGTGGAAGACTGGGGCGGCAAATACCAGTGCCAGGAAATCTCCGCGAAGAAGGGAATCAATGTGGACAAGCTTCTTGACAAGGTCCTTCTGGAGGCCGAGTTGCTTGAGTTGAAAGCCAATCCATCCCGCAGGGCAACCGGAGCCGTCATCGAGTCCTCACTCGACAAGGGCCGCGGATATCTCGCGACAGTCCTCGTCCAGAACGGAACTATGAGGGTCGGTGACATTATGCTCAGCGGGTGCTACACAGGTAGGGTCAAGGCAATGTTCAACGAGCGCGGCCAGAAGGTTGACGAGGCCGGTCCTTCAACCCCTGTCTCTGTTCTGGGTCTGAACGGTGCACCGACCGCCGGAGAGACCTTCAACATAATGGCAGACGAGAAAGAGGCAAAGGACATTGCAAACAAGAGGGAGCAGCTCATCCGCATCCAGGGTATCAAGACCCAGAAGCATATGACCCTTGAGGAAATCGGACGCCGCATTGCCATCGGTAACTTCAAGGAACTCAATGTCATTGTCAAAGGTGACGTGGACGGTTCAATCGAAGCACTTTCCGATTCCCTGCTCAAGCTTTCGACAGAGGAAGTCAGGGTGAATGTCATCCACAAGGCCGTGGGTGCAATCTCCGAGTCCGATGTCCTTCTGGCAGCCGCCTCGGACGCCATCATCATCGGCTTCCAGGTGCGTCCTTCTGCAAACGCGAGGAAACTCGCCGAGAAGGAGGAAATCGAAATCAGGCTTTACTCCGTCATCTACGATGCAATCAACGAAGTCAAGAGCGGTATCGAGGGTATGCTTGAGCCGGAGGAGAAAGAGGAAATCACCGCAACGGCAGAAGTCAGGGAAACCTTCAAGATCTCCAAGGTCGGCACAATCGCCGGATGTATGGTCAAGGAAGGCAAGCTGACAAGGACTGCCAAGGTGCGTGTCATCCGCGACGGCATAGTGGTTTACACTGGAGAACTCGGCTCCCTGAAACGCTTCAAGGACGATGTCAAGGAAGTCTCCGCAGGAATGGACTGCGGTCTGAACATCAGCGGCTACAACGACATCAAGATCGGAGACGTGGTTGAGGCCTACACCATCGTGGAAATCAAGAGGACACTGTAAATAATGAGGCATATAGTTGTATTGATATTGGCATTGTTCATTGCAATGTCGTCATCTAATGCGCAAAATGCCGATAAGACGAATACCGGAAAACAGTCCCGTACCCTGATTGGTGTAGTGAAGGACTCACAGGGGAAAGGACTTCCGGGTGCTGTAGTCTATTTAAAAAGCACGCCGTCGAAAGGCACGGAAACGGATCGTTTCGGAAATTTCGAGTTGAAGGGCCTGCCTGAAGGCTCCTTAACTGTTATAGTGACTATGCTCGGTATGGAAGAGGTGGAGATTCTCTACACCGGACAGGAAAGCACAGTCGTTACTCTGAAAGAACAGGCGCAAAGCATTGATGATGTAGTTGTGACCGGTATCGTCACAAGAAACCGCAATAGTTTTACCGGATCGGCATCGACATTCTCGGGGCAGGAGTTGAAGAAAATCGGCACTACCAACATCCTACAAAGTCTGAAAGCGCTTGAACCTGCGATGACAATCGTGGAAAACAACCTTCGTGGTGCGGACCCGAATACTATGCCCGACCTTGAAATCAGGGGCAAGACAAGTATTGTAGGAGACCTCGAGTCGGACTATGAGAATGTGCCAAACCAACCTCTGTTCATTCTGGACGGAATGGAGGTGGAAATCAGTGCCATAGTCAATCTGAACATAGACAGGGTCAAAAGTGTGACCGTCCTGAAGGATGCCGCCTCCACTGCGATTTATGGTTCAAAGTCGGCCAACGGAGTCATCGTAGTGGAAACCGTGCCTCCTGAACCGGGACGACTCAGGGTCAGCTACAGCGGGAATTTCGGCGTTCAATTCCCCGATCTGAGCGACTACAATCTGATGAATGCCGACGAGAAACTCACTTTCGAGAAACTTGCCGGCAGATACACCTCCAGAACGGAAACAGAATCCCCGGAGCAGGATGCCCTTGACGAACTCTACTATTCAAGACTCAAGGCAGTGCGTTCCGGCGTGGATTCATACTGGCTTTCAGACCCTCTGAGGGTAGTATTCAACCATTCCCACAATTTGTACGTGGATGGAGGAGACAACAATATGCAGTATGGCATAGGAGTAAACTATGGGAACGAGAA
>CAMEBJ010000200.1 GCA_945912085.1 uncultured Bacteroidales bacterium
GGAAGATCTACCTGACCGGAAAAAACTGGCCTAAACTCTACGAAATCAGGCTGGTGGAAAAACGGTAGATTCCCGGGTCAGTCAGCAGAGAAGACAATCAACGGACCGTTGCCGGAACCTATGGAAAGGTTTTTGGCAGCGGTTATTGCTTTGTTAACCAGGGCTTTGCCTCGCTTTACCGATTCGGGAAGACCAAGGCCCTGTGCAAGGCCGCAGGCAATGGCACTGGAAAGGGTGCAACCGGTGCCGTGAAGGTTGCTGGTGTGGATTCGTTCTGATGTGAATTCGTGAATCTGCCCCTGGGTCTCAAAAAGGATGTCCCTCACAATTTCTCCTTCAGCGTGACCGCCTTTCAGAAGAAAAGCGGTACCGAAATGTCTCACAAAAAATTCCCCCACTCCCTCACAGGAATTCCCCGATTTCCCGAGGCGGGCCAGAATCGCTTCAGTCTCAGGCAGATTGGGGGTTATGAGAGTACACAGTGGGAACAATTCCCCAATGACATATTCCAGACAATCCTCTCTCATAAGAGGATGTCCGCTCGTGGAAATCATCACCGGGTCATATACCACCGGAAGGTTCTTCCCGCGAAGAGCCTCGGTAACAACCCTTGCAGAGTCCAGGTCGGGTATCATTCCGATTTTCACCGCATCAACCCGTATGTCATCGAAAATGGAATCAATCTGGGCACGGAGCATATCCTGTGGAACGGGCATAACCCTCTGGACTCCGAGAGTGTTCTGCGCAGTCAGGGCAGTCGGGACTGTGAGGCCGTAAAGGCCCATTGCTGTGATTGTCTTCAGATCCTGCTGAATGCCGGCACCCGCAGATGTGTCGCTGCCGGCAATTGTAAGTACTGTTTTCATTTCCAAGCATCTCCAAGAATCATCGCTCCCCCGAAACCCATTGATTTCACCAGGGGAAGCCTGTCAAAGGTCACTCCTCCAAGGGCATAGACTTTCCTGTCAATTATGCCCCCGTCAACAGCAGAGGCAATCTGCTCCGGGGAAAATGCAGATAGGTAGCCAGATTTTGAGATGGAGTCAAAAATCGGTGACAGGGAAAGATAGGAACAACCGTCCTTGTGGTTGCAAATCTCTTCGAGGCTGTGGCAGCTTCGGCTCACGCTTCCTTTCCAGTTTTCCGGCGGCAGGGGATTACGCGAATTGAGGTGCACTCCGTAAAGGCCGAATTCAACGGCGAGGCTGAAATGATCGTGAAGCACAAGACGGGAATGGAATTGCCGCGGAATTCCCAGAAGGAGACTCCGCACCTGATCCGGGGATGACCCGGGTTTGCGGATATGAACCAGGTCCACTCCTTTTTCAGAGAATAGTGCAACGATTTTCTCTGCCTCGGAATCAATGAATTCCGGCCTCGTAATTACAATCAGTCTCATCTCCCGAACAAATCAAATGATGCATCCCAGTCCTTCCAGACAGGCTCGCGTCCGAGTTCCTTCAGCCTGAGATTGATTTGGGCGGCAGTGCGGTCGTCTGAGACGGTAAATTGCTCAAGGGCATCCGGATAGGTGTGATATCCACCCGGATTGACCTTAGACTCGGCCGACATCGTGGTCACTCCGAGGGTACACATATTGTCCCTGATGAATGCCGGTTCCCTTGTAGAGTAGGAAATGTCCACATCGTGGTCGAATATCCTCATCGCAAAGGTAAGCTGGGCAAGCTGCCTGTCCGTGACGAAGCAGTTCGGCTGGAATCCTTCGTTCTGTGCAGGGCGCATACGCGGGAAATTTACGGAATATTTAGTCCTCCAGTAATGCTTCTGGAGATATCTCAGATGATGGGCCATCATCACCACGTCGGTTCTCCACTCCTTTTCCAGTCCAAGCAGGGCACCCATTCCTATGGAATGCACCCCGGCCTGCCCCATACGGTCAAACCCGTTCAGCCTCCATTCGAAATTGGATTCCATCCCTGCCGGATGGTAAATCTTGTAATTTTCACGGTGATAGGTTTCCTGAAAGCAGATTACTCCGTTCAGCCCATGCTCTTTCAGTGTTGAATATTCCTCTGTTTTCAACGGCATTACCTCAATCTTGATGTTTGAGAAATATTTTTTTGCGATGTCGATTGCCGTGGCCAGATATGGAACCCCGGCCTTTGCCGGATTCTCTCCGGTGACCAGCAGGATGTTCTCAAAGGGAGCCAGTTTCTTGATGGCCTTGTACTCCTGCTCAATCTGCTCGGGAGTCAGAATTGTCCTCTTCATCGGATTGGAACGGTGGAAGCCGCAATAGACACAGGAATTTGAGCAGGAGTTTGTGATGTACAGGGGAATGAACATTGACATAGTCCTTCCGAACCTCTCTTCGGTGTATTTCCTGGAAAGACGGGCCATCTGTTCAAGATACGGCTCTGCCGCTGGGGAAATCAGAGCCATAAAGTCCCGCACGTCGCAGCGTGGTTTTGCAAGTGCACGGCGGACATCCGTGTCTGACATAGCGTAAATGGCTGCGGTGGTTTCATCCCAGTCAATTTTCAACAATTCGTCTGAAAACATTGTCAAGTTTTTATAATTCAATAATATAAGTCTGCATATTGCGAAGGTTGACAGTCCACAGCCGGTCAATCAGAGGCTCGCCATAGCCACAAATCAGCTGCAGTACCTGCGAAGCCTGAACGCTTCCCACAACGGCCGGGGTCACTCCCACTACTGCCCGTCCCGGATGAGGCATCGACAAGGTCTCCTCCTGGTCCGGATACAAGGTCCGGAAGGTGCATCTTCCAACGCAAAGCACTGACACACAGCCGTCAAGAGCGTTGATGGCTCCGTGAACCAAGGGCTTGTGAACAGCTGCACAGGCATCGCTCAGAACATATCTCGTACTGAAATTGTCTGTCGCATCCACGACGATGTCATAGCCGCTGACCAACTCGTTCACATTCTCTGCCGAAACTCTGAGCCTGTAGGCCTCCACCTGGATGGTGCTGTTCAAATCCAGAATTCTGCGGCGGGCACATTCCGCCTTTGGACTCCCCTCCAGAGCTTCGGAGTACAGTGTCTGGCGCTGGAGGTTTGTGATGCTCACAAGGTCATCGTCAACTATTCCGATTTTGCCTACACCTGCGCCGGCAAGATAGGTGGATATCGGCGAACCGAGTCCGCCGGCACCCACTACAAGTACTTTTGCTTCAGACAGTTTCCTCTGACCTTCCTCTCCTATTTCCGGGAGCATCAGTTGTCTGTCATATCTGTTTTCCATTATCTACTCAAGTTTCGCAAGTTCATAATTATCTGTTATCGTGAGGTTTGTGCGTCTTGCGAAACTTCTCCCTACCGCACATTTCTCATCTACGTTACCCCTATCCTAAATCCTTTCCCTCGGGGAAAGGACTTACTATCGATGCTAAAGCATCTCCAAACAAGGTGTTTCGCACTTGCGAA
>CAMEBJ010000201.1 GCA_945912085.1 uncultured Bacteroidales bacterium
TGACCAAGGTCACTAAGGGTGGTCGTCACTTCAGCTTTGCTGCCATTGTTGTGGTAGGTGACGAGAACGGCGTTGTAGGCTATGGTCTTGGAAAAGCCAACGAGGTTACAACGGCTATTTCCAAAGGAATCGAGGACGCAAAGAAGAATCTCGTCAAGGTTCCTGTGTTGAACAAAACTATCCCTCACGAGCAGGAGGCCAAATTCGGCGGTGCGCGCGTGTTTATGAAACCTGCAGCTCCGGGTACAGGAGTGAAGGCCGGTGGTGCGATGCGTGCAGTGTTCGAGTCAGTCGGCGTTCACAACGTGCTTGCGAAATCAAAAGGCTCTTCAAACCCTCACAACCTTGTGAAGGCTACTGTAGCAGCCCTCGTTGAGATGCGCGACGCCTACACTGTTGCCGGACTCCGTGGCATTCCTATGAGCAGGGTATTTAAAGGTTAAGGAGGACACAGAAATGGCAAAAGTCAAAATAACTCAAATCAAAAGCAAGAACAGCGCGACCAAGAGGCAGATTGCAAACCTCGAGTCTCTTGGAATCCACAGGCTTCACCAGAGCGTGGAGGTCGAGCTTACCCCAGTTTCCAAGGGTATGATCGAGAAAGTTCTTCATCTTGTAACTGTAGAGGAAATTAAATAGGGAGGACTGACAGATGAAATTACACGAATTGAAACCTGCAGCAGGTTCTAAGGGAAGAGAGAAAAGAATCGGACGCGGTGAGGGCTCAGGACACGGCGGTACTTCAACCCGCGGTCACAAGGGTGCACAGGCTCGCTCCGGATATTCCCGCAAAATCGGCTTTGAAGGAGGTCAGATGCCTATTCAGCGTCGCCTTCCTAAGTATGGATTCAAGAATCCTACCAGGGTAGAGTACAAGGGTATCAATGTTTCTGCTCTTCAGGCTCTCGCTGAGAAAAACGGCCTGACAGAGATTACACTCGAGACTCTGATGGCAGCAGGATATGTTTCCGCCAAACAGCTTGTCAAGATTCTTGGCAATGGCGAGCTCACTTTGAAACTCGATGTGACTGCACACGCTTTCTCAAAGTCTGCCATTGCAAAGATCGAGGCTGCCGGAGGAAAAACTACAACAATTGAATAAAGATGAAAAAATTTATTCAGACAATTAAAAACATCTTTAAGATTGAAGAGCTTCGCAAGAGGATAGTTTACACTGTCCTCCTGCTGCTCGTTTACCGTCTCGGCAGTTTCATCGTGCTTCCGGGCATCGATTCGACTCTGCTTGCAAACCTCCAGAGCACTTCTTCAGAGGGTCTCGTAGGCCTGTTGAATATGTTCTCCGGTGGAGCATTCGGTAACGCTTCAATCTTTGCGCTGGGTGTGATGCCGTACATCTCGGCTTCCATCGTCATCCAGCTGCTTGGCGTCTTCGTACCTTACTTCAGGAAACTCCAGATGGAAGGTGAGAGCGGACGCAGAAAGATGAATCAGCTGACCAGGTATCTCACCATCCTGATTCTCTGCATCCAGGGTCCGGCCTATATGGCAGCCCTGCACAACCAGATTCCGGAAGAGGCGTTCATCGCCATCAACCGTCTCGGATGGTCTCCGTTCTGGTACAATCTTGTTTCCACAATCATTCTCATCGGAGGAACGATGTTCGTAATGTGGCTTGGTGAGCGCATAACCGACAGGGGTATCGGCAACGGTATTTCCCTCATCATCATGGTCGGTATCATTGCCCGCCTTCCTTTCGCTCTCTTTGCCGAGATTGCAGAGAAGGCCAACGCCACAACAGGAGGAGTTCTCCTTCTGATTGTAGAGTTCGTAGTCCTCTTCTTTGTGTTTGTCGCTGCCATCGCCCTTGTCCAGGGTGTAAGGAAAGTGCCTGTACAGTATGCAAAGAGGCTTGTGGGCAACAAGCAGTACGGCGGTGTCCGTCAGTACATCCCTATGAAAATCAACGCGGCCGGAGTGATGCCGATTATCTTCGCGCAGGCTCTTATGCTGTTCCCTCTTATCTTCTCGAGATTTGATGCGACCAGGGGACTTGCTGCCACGCTGAGCAATTATACCGGATTCTGGTATAACTTCATTTTCGGAATTCTCGTAGTCGTCTTCACATATTTCTACACTGCCGTCACAGTCAATCCGACAATGATGGCCGAGGATATGAAGAAGAACGGCGGTTTCATACCTGGTGTGAAGCCTGGAAAGAAGACCGTGGAGTACCTCGACTCAATTATGTCCCGTGTTACTCTTCCTGGTTCCATCTTCCTCGCCCTTATCGCGATTCTCCCTGCATTCGCAATGGTGCTCGGAGTAAACAACCAGTTTGCAAGCTTCTACGGTGGTACTTCACTGCTGATTCTTGTGGGCGTTGTTCTCGATACACTCCAGCAGATCGAGAGTCATCTTCTTATGCGTCACTATGACGGACTGATGAAGACCGGTCGTCTGAAAGGACGTTCCGGAATGTAATGTCAATAATTTCTTTGGAAGATGGTTGTACCTAAGACAGAGGAAGAGATAGCGCTGATGCGGGAAAACGGGATTCTCGTTTCCAGGACATTGGCTGAGGTCGGTAAGCTGGTCGCCCCAGGTGTGACAACTCTAGAGTTGAATAGGGTGGCAGAGACCTTTATCCGTGACCACGGAGCTATTCCGAGTTTCCTCGGTTATGATGGTTTCCCTGCGGCTCTCTGTATGTCTGTGAATGATGTCGTCGTGCACGGTTTCCCTTCGGATTACGTGCTCAAGGAAGGTGACATCGTTTCTGTGGACTGCGGGACTTTGTACAAGGGCTACAACGGTGATTCTGCCTACACTTTCCCTGTGGGGGAAGTGGACGAGCAGACCCGAAAGCTCCTTGAAGTGACAAAGGCCTCTCTCTACAAGGGCATCGGAGCGGCTGTTGCCGGAAACAGGGTCGGTGACATAGGACACGCGGTGCAATCGTACGTTGAGCCATTCGGGTTCTCCGTGGTCCGCGAACTGGAAGGACACGGAATCGGCAGGAAGATGCACGAGAATCCTGGAGTGCCGAATTACGGCAAGCCGGGACGCGGTGCGAAACTGACCGATGGAATGACAATATGTATCGAACCGATGATCAATGCCGGTACGAGAGGTGTGTATTTAGCTAAAAATGGTTGGGCAGTACACACGGCGGACCACAGGAAGTCAGCGCATTTCGAGCTTACGGTTGTTGTCAGAAAGAATGCCGCCGAGCAGCTGTCAACTTTTGAATATATTGAAGAAGCGTTAAATTTAAAGTGATATTTTTTATGCCGAAACAATCAGCAATCGAACAGGAAGGGGTAATCGTCGAGACTTTGCCCAATGCGATGTTCAAGGTGGAATTGGAGAACGGGCATGTCATCATAGCCCATATTTCCGGAAAGATGAGGATGAACTACATCAAGATTCTCCCCGGAGACAG
>CAMEBJ010000202.1 GCA_945912085.1 uncultured Bacteroidales bacterium
ACCAGCTGGCAGCTCACCCTGTTCACCATTCTGGTGGTTCCGGTAATGGCTTGGGCAATCAGCGCAATCGGAAAGAAACTCAAGAGGGAATCGCTTGAGGCTCAGTCGAAATGGAGCGACACCATGTCACAGCTGGAGGAGACACTCGGCGGACTGCGCATCATCAAGGCTTTCATTGCCGAGGACAGGATGAAGGAGAGGTTCCTGAAAACCAGCAACGAGTTGAAGAAGGCAACATCAAAAGTTGCTGTCCGCCAGGCTCTTGCACATCCGGTCAGTGAATTTCTCGGAACCATAATGATTATGATTGTGCTCTGGTTCGGAGGCACGCTTATTCTCGGGAACAATTCGCCTATTGACGCCCCGACATTCATATTCTTTATGGTAATTCTCTACAGTGTGCTCAATCCTTTGAAGGAACTTGCCAGGGCCGGCTACAACATCCCGCGCGGACTGGCCTCAATGGAGAGGGTTGACAAAATCATGAAGGCGGAGAATCCTATTGTCGAGAAAAAGGACGCCCTGAAAATCAAATCCTTTGAGGACAAGATCATATTCAACAATGTGTCATTCAGTTATGAGGACGGAAAGGAAGTGCTCCACAACATCAACCTCACCGTTCCGAAAGGCAAGACCATTGCACTGGTGGGACAGTCCGGTTCGGGCAAATCCACTCTGGTGGACCTGATTCCAAGGTACAGGGACACTTCACTCGGAAACATCACAATTGACGGAACTGATCTCAAAGATCTGAAAATCAGTTCACTCAGGAGCCTCATAGGAAATGTCAACCAGGAAGCCATACTGTTCAATGACACAATTTTCAACAACATAGCCTTCGGAGTGGAGAACGCAACGATGGAACAGGTGGTTGAAGCGGCAAAAATCGCAAACGCCCACGATTTCATCATGGAGAAGGAGGAAGGCTATCAGACCAACATCGGTGACAGGGGAGGCAAACTCTCCGGAGGACAGAGGCAGCGAATCAGCATCGCGAGGGCCATTCTCAAGAATCCTCCGATTCTGATTCTCGACGAGGCAACCTCGGCTCTTGACACCGAATCGGAAAGACTCGTTCAGGAAGCACTTGACAGGCTCACATCTACACGTACCACCATTGCAATCGCGCACAGACTCTCCACCATCAAAAATGCCGATGAAATCTGTGTGATGCAGGACGGTGTAATTGTCGAGAGGGGAAGGCACGAGGAACTCATTGCCCTGAATGGCTACTACAAAAAGCTCAACGACATGCAGGCTCTCTGACCTGTGTGCGGAATAGTAAATATACCGTTTACGGAATGGTAAATATATCGTGTACAGAATAGTAAATATACCGAAAAATATGAAAACATTGAAAATACCTTTCATCGAAGGCCTTGAAACCCTGGATTACAATGAGTTGGACCTCGCAATGGAAACAGGGGGAGCCAAAGGATATATCGACACGGTCAACTGGCCGGATGAATATCCCTATATGCCTGACGTTGCCTTCAGCATCGCAAGGAGCCGCACACACATAGCCGTGCTCTACCACGTCAGAAGCCTGGACCTGAGGGCTTGTGCGCTTGAGGACAACGGACCGGTCTGGGAGGACAGCTGCTGCGAATTTTTCGTGGCTGACCCTGCCGACGGGACCTACTACAATTTCGAACTCAACTGCATCGGAACCCTCCTGGCGGCAAAACGCACCGGAAGGCACGACGCCGCACATTTCACTGCCGACCAGCTCTCTAGGATCAAAAGATTCACTACCCTTCCGCGCAAACAGAGGGAACTCAACGGAAAGATTTTCGGATGGAGCGAAGGGCTTTGCATCCCGATGGACCTCATCGGAATCGACTGTGAGAATCTGCCATCGGAACTCAGGGCAAATTTCTACAAATGCGCTGACCTCTCGGCACATCCGCACTTCACAAGCTGGAATCCTGTGGAAGTGCCATCTCCTGATTTTCACAGGCCGGAATTCTTCGGCAGGCTAACTTTTTGACGAAACTGACAGATGGACTGGAAAAAGATTGTTTCAAGGGTGCTCCTGGCACTTTACTTTTTAGCCATCGGGGTGTTGTGCTTCAGCCACTTCGACTCAGGGATGGATTTGCCCGCCACCTTCTGGGGGATTCCGCAGGACAAGCTGGCGCATTTCCTGATGTTCCTCCCCTACCCCATTCTGGCAACCCTTGCCTTGCATCTTCCGGCAGGAAAACCCCGAAGCCTGATTCTCTTTCTGCTGTGGGTTGTCATTGCAGGCGGCGTGATTGCAGGAGCAACTGAACTCATCCAGGGAACCACGGGCTACCGGGAAGCCGACATTGCGGATTTCAGGGCAGACTGCCTCGGAATCTTCACCGGAGCGGTGCTTACCCTGATTTACGGTGCTGTTTCAAGGAAATGGTAAAAATCACTATGAAAAGATTGCTGCTGAAACCTTTGCTTGTCGTCCTCCTTGTCCAGGGAGGGCTTCTTTTGCAGGGAGGTTTTCCTTTGCCTGGTCAGAACAGGACGATGGAGGCATTCAAGCCTGTCTGCGACACGATGAGTGTCAGGACGGAACAGAGGACAGGCGTAAAGACGGACCTGAAACTCAAGTCGGTGATGCGAAGAGCAGGATCGCTGGACTTTTATTTCACTGAGAGTCTGTGCGACTATCCCTGGAGGGAGGAAGACGTCAGATGGTTCAGAAATGAACTGAAATCCTGTTTCCCTGAAGGATATACATCCTACAGGCTCGGAGAAATCTACGCCAGAAAGGACCGTCTTCAGAAACTGGTTACAGACCCTCTCGACTTCGACGGAACTCCCTCATCCTCAAGAAACAGGACAAAGAATCCCCCAAGAATGAAGGTGGTTGAAAAGGCAGGCAGGCCGTCGTTTCCCAAAGGACTTGACGGACGCAACATTGCACTGTGGGCCAGCCACGGAAGATATTACAACGTGACACTTGACCGGTGGCTCTGGCAGAGGCCTACACTGTTTCAGACAGTGGAGGACCTTTTTACCTCATCTTTCGTGATTCCATTCCTCGCTCCCATGCTGGAGAATGCCGGGGCAGGTGTTTTTATGCCACGGGAGAGGGACACCAATCCGATTGAAATCATTGCAGACAACGACCCGGGGATCTCGCAGGAGGCCGGAAGGGGGAAGGCTGAGTACTCCGAATCAGGGGTCTGGCAGAATGCAGGAACAGGCTTTGCCGACAAGAAGATTGTGTACTCTGGCCACGACAACCCTTTCAAGGAGGGCACGGCAAGAAGCGCAGCCTGCATCCAGTCTGCCAAGGGAAAGTCTGCCAAGGCTGTCTGGAGACCGGAATTTCCCAAAAGAGGAGAATATGCCGTCTATGTGTCCTACAAATCACTTCCGAACAGCACCTCCGCCGCTTCATACACAATCAGGCA
>CAMEBJ010000203.1 GCA_945912085.1 uncultured Bacteroidales bacterium
AGGGAGTTGAAACTCTTTGAGGCGTTGGCGCAGAAATAGAAATCCTTATCAGAGACCTTACCGTCAGTGTTGACGAGCTGGGATTTAGTTCCGAGATTCTGCACATAACCACCCATCAGCATCACCTGCCATTTCTTTCCGTAGGAGAGGGATGCCCAGGTGGATGAGGTCTGGAACGGGGTGTACTCGTAGTGACCGTCCTCGAAATCATTGCGGGAGATGCCGTAGCCGCTCATCAGGTTCATATGCTCCCCTACCTGGCTGAAAATGGTCTTGGCCTTCACCTCGAAGAGTTTGTGCTTGTACTGGAGGTAAATATATGGAGAGACGGTTGTTATGCGGTCGCTGACCTTTACGGTCGTGGTGACCTTTGTTCCGGGATTCTCAGGATCATCAACTTTTCCGGTCCCTATGCGGCGAGGCTTGATGCTGAGGATGTCCACACCGGCGCGTGCAAGGAAACCGTTGTTGGACTTCACTGTGAGCCCCACATAGCCTTCAGGAGTGCAGGCGTATTTGATGTAGTCTGCGGAGGCACCCACCGGTCCCTGTGACTGGTACTGCATCTGCCACAGGGCTGCAGCGCTGATCACAAAGTTCTTTCCTATCGCTGCATCCATCAGCACCTGAGGGGTGCGGCTGAAGGCATTGAACGGAGCACCGGTCTCAAGGCTGAACACATGGGGCTGATCGGCAGCCATAGGATGCCAGGCCTGTCCCACTTTCAGGAACACTGAGGCATTGTTTTCCTTTCCGCAGGCCTTGAGGTCATCCCAACCCACTGTCATATAGGCCTGACGCAGACGAAACTGCGCCACTCCGTTGACCTTGGACTGGTTCGGGAACACACCCTTGTCCGAAGATGAGGAAAGTCCGGCGTAGAAGTCCGCCTCAACCTTTGCCCCGAACTTGGTCCTGCCCACCTGATAGCCGGTCACGTCAAGACCCACGCGGGAAGTGAGGGCAAGAAATCTGAATGACGGAACCGCATTGAGGTCATCTCCTACAGCATTGAGTTTCTCATCCTTCGGCATATAGTAGAACAGGTCAGCCGTTCCTGCCGTACTCTCGCGGGTGTCAAAGGCAAAGAAGTTCCTGATGAAGCCGTAGAGTTTGAAATGGTTCTTGAATTCCTGTTTTACCGCGCTTTCTTTCTTTGCGGTCTTGTCCTTTGCGGACATCTCTCCGGAGAGGCACACCCCCGAGAGGAGGAGTGCCGCTACCGGAAACATCATTACATATTTCTTCATTATCCGTCGTTTTGTTATATATTTTTATAACCTTAAATACCGTCACTCAAGCGGCAATGGCGAGATTGACTATATTCCGATGAAAATCAACATCGCGTAGCCGAGGATGAAGCCTGTGGCTCCGACAATCAGACCGACCTTGGTCATATCCTTAGTGGAAACAAGACCGGTTGAATGCGCAAGGGCATTCGGCGGTGTTGAAATCGGGAAGAGCATTGCGAGTGAAGTCGAGAGAGCGACTCCGACAAGCAGGGTCTTTACACCTCCGATTGCAAGAAGCGAGTCTCCCATACCCACACCGACTGCACTCAGAATCGGGACGATGAGGTTCGCAGCAGCGGTGTTGGAAATGAAGTTGGAGATGAAGTAACCGAGAAGGCCGGAAGCCAGAATCACGACAATCGGCATCCAGGAACCGAAAGGAATAGAGTTGACAAGATGTTCGGCCAGACCGGTGCTGTTCAATGCAACACCGAGGGCAAAACCTCCTGCAACCATCCAGAGCACGCTCCAGTTGATTTCCTTGAGTTCCTCCTTTCCGATGACACCGGTGACGCAGAACACAGCCAGAGGAATCATTGCAACCACATTGGAGTTGATTCCGGTGACCTTGTCAAGCATCCACAGAAGGATGGTCACGGCGAAAGTCACCCAGACGATGTAGGTCTGAGGAGTCCTCTTCGCATTGCCTGTGATGTTCAGTTCGATGGTCTTTGCCTTGAACGGGAACATCCAGAGCAGAAGGGCCCAGGAGATGAGCAACATCACGATGACGAAAGGCACCATACGGAGCATCCACTCTCCGAATCCTATGTTCATGTGCAGGGAGTCATTCAGATAGCTCAGTGCAATGGCGTTCGGAGGGGTTCCGATTGGGGTTCCAATACCTCCAAGGTTGGCTGCAATCGGAATGGAAAGAGCCAGTCCGATGCGTCCCTTGCCGTCAGGAGGCAGGGTTTTGAGCACCGGAGCCAGGAAGGTGAGCATCATCGCCGCTGTTGCGGTGTTGGACATAAACATCGAGAAGATGCCGATGACAAAAAGGAAGCCGAGAAGGACGAACTTCGGTTTCTTTCCGAAAGGCCACAGCAGGACGCGTGCAAGTTGCACATCCAAACCAACCTTTGTGGCGGCAATCGCAAGGACGAAACCTCCGAGGAAGAGCATTATGACAGGGTCAGCGAAAGTCGCCAGAAGAGACTTGTAGCTCACCAGAGTCCCCATCTCACCCGGAATGCCGGAGCCCTTGAGGAATGCTATGCTACTGTCGGAAATGGTCAGCAGCATTATCACAATAATCAAAACAGAGGTGGTCCAGGTAGGAATGACCTCAAACATCCACATCAGGGCGGCGAACACGAAAATCGCAATTGTCCTCTGTTCAACCACCGTCAGCCCGTCAATTCCGAAAAACCCTGACGGAACAAACCAAAGGAATAATGTGACGGCAAGCACAATCGGCAGCATCACACACAATTTCACATTGAATTTCTTCCCTTGTGTCATTTTTTCACTCATTTCTTAATAGAATATTAGATGATTCCCTGCTCAAGCATAGCCGTTGCCACCTTCATAAAGCCGGCCACATTGGCTCCCTTGACATAATTCACATATCCGTCAGGCATTGTGCCGTACTTCACGCAAGCCTCGTGGATGTTGGACATAATCTCGTGGAGTTTCCTGTCCACTTCCTCCGCACTCCAGCTGATATGCATCGCGTTCTGGGTCATCTCAAGACCTGAAGTCGCAACTCCGCCGGCATTCACAGCCTTGCCCGGAGCGAAGAGAATCCCTGCCTTCTGGAAGGCCTCGATTGCTTCCGGGGTGCATCCCATATTGGACACCTCAGCGCAGCACCAGGTTCCGTTTGAAAGCAGTTCCCTGGCATCGTCACCGCTCATCTCGTTCTGGAATGCACAAGGCATTGCGATGTCACATTTGATGCTCCAGGCTTTCTTTCCAGGATAGAAGGTTGCGCTCGGGAATTTCTCTGCGAAAGGAGCCACAACGTCATTGTTGCTGCGGCGGAGTTCAAGCATATAGGCAATCTTCTCGTCGTTCATTCCCTCCGGGTCATAGATGGCTCCGTCAGGACCCGAGATGGCAATCACCTTGGCACCAAGCTGGGTA
>CAMEBJ010000204.1 GCA_945912085.1 uncultured Bacteroidales bacterium
CTCTTCGAAAATCAATCTGTTCTCGAAAATCTTATCCATATCTGAAGCAGGTTATGTTTTTCATATTCCTTGTTTCAATAAGGAAAACCATTATTGGAGTTTCTCCTCAGGAGTCATCGGTTTGTAATGATCACCGACAATGGAAAGAAAGTTAGCGCGCAGACTGTCAACCAGTTCCGGATTCTCCCCTGCGATGTCATTCTGCTGTCCCCGGTCAGTACTCAAATCGAAAAGGCCCCACTGAGGCAGATTTCCAAGTTCATTCTGAGTAATGTTCCGCTGCGGCCCCTTGTAAGGCGGAATCAGGGCATATTTACCACTGCGGTAAGACACCCTGCCCTGAGCCTCTTGCACGATGTCATCTCTTCCTGCTTCAGTTTTGCCAAGGAATGCGTCAAGATGATTCTCACTGTCAATACCTTCCGGCACCTCTCCTCCGATGAGGCTGCCAAGACTTGCAAAAAAGTCAAGCTGGTAGACAAGAGCATCCGAAACCATCGGGGCAATCCTGCCTTTCCAATAGACAATCAACGGGATATGGGTTCCTCCATCGTAAAGGCTATATTTACCACCCCGGGTCCCGTTCTTGGGGTCGTGGCTGCCGAGCCTTTCCACGGCGTCATCGCAATATCCGTCATTGATCACAGGTCCGTTGTCGCTCGTAAATATGACAAGAGTGTTGTCCAACAGACCTTTCCCGTCAAGATAAGAGAGAACTTCTCCCACGCACCAGTCAGCCTCCACAACGGCATCTCCCCTCGGACCGAGATTGGTACTCCCGACAAAACGCTGGTGAGGTGCCCTCGGCACGTGAGGCTGGTGCAGACCATAATACAGAAAGAAAGGCTTGTCGGCAGACTGGGCATCAATGAAGGATTTCACCTGGCCGACAAAATAATCCGCCATGTCCTCGTCCACCCATCTGGCTTTCTGACCGCCTTTCATAAAACCAATCCTCGGAATCCCGTTCACAACTGAATTGTTGTGTCCGTGATCCCACTTCATCTTCATCAGCTCAGGATTGGAAAGCGCAGTAGGCTCACCCTCGAAATTTTTCTTATAACTGACATAAATCGGGTCCTCAGGATCAAGCCCCTCCACAAACCCGTTCTTGACATAGACAGTCGGAACCCTGTCATTGGTAGCGGCAATCAGGCAGGTAGTGTCGAACCCGACGGTATTGGCACTTGGCACAATTTCCTTGTTCCAGTCAGTATTGCCGTCTCCCATTCCGAGATGCCATTTCCCAATCGCAGCAGTGTTGTAGCCCGCGGCCTGGAACATCTTCGGCATTGTAGGTATGTCCGTAGGAATCAGAAGCGGAGCATCCCCCGGAAGAATCTTGGCATCAGCATTCCTCCACGGATACAGTCCTGTGAACATAGCATAACGGCTCGGGGTCGAGGTCGCTGAAGTGGCGTAACCATCCGTGAACCGGATTCCATTCCCTGCCAGGGAATCGATGTTAGGAGTCCTGATTTCAGTGGCCCCGTAAGCGCCCAGGTCACCCATTCCGAGGTCATCCGCCACAATCAGCAGCACATTCGGCCTTTGCTCATCCTCCGCCTGAGCACAACCCACCGCTGCCAGCGCAAGCGGCGAGAGTGTCAGAAGCATTTTCTTGTCGTGAAGTCTCATAAATAATAGTGGTTATTTAGACAGTATTATATCAGTTATTGAGACAGTCCTTTTCCGGATACTTTCAAAGATACGCAAAATCATCAAGACTGACAAACTGAAAAATGCCCGGGACATAATTTCTCAGGAGACAATCAGGCAGTTCAGGATGCCCAAGGGTGTCTTATTCCCGGATGATTTTGACAGTGTAGTCCAGCCCTACCTTGATGATGGAGGAGGGTTTGCCGGTTGATTCACAGTCGATTGAGGGATCGATTACATAATCAACTCCGGATTTGATTTCATCGGAGATTTCAGAGAATTTCGACGGGGTTTTCTCTCCGGAAACGTTGGCGGAGGTGGAAACCAGAGGTCGGCCAAGACGCCTGACCAGAGCTTTGCAGAAGTCTGACATCGGGATTCGGATACCGACGGTTCCGTCCTCTGCTACAGTGTTGAAAGCCAAGCAGTTCCTGTCGGCGAGAGGAAGGGCGCCGTCCTGCAAAGGTCCAGGACCACTGAGGGCACCCGGATAGATTATTGTCATCGGTTTGTCGTTCACTTCGACCAGCTGGACGGCCATTTCCGGGATTTCCCGCACATAGCGGGCCACCATATCCAGACTGTCGGCAAGCAGCACAAGCGACTTGCTGTCACTCCTGCGCTTAAGCGAGAAAACCTTTGCAACCGCCTGTGGTGACGTTGCGTCACAACCTATGCCCCAGACGGTGTCGGTCGGGTACAGAATCAGTCCTCCTTTCCTCAGAACCTCGAGGGCACGATCGATTTCAGACTTTTGAATATTTCCCAATTCCATATATCCTAAATTTTATTTAAGTTTATTTCCTTTTTCTTATATATTTAAGGAGAATGAGATGTCCTGGTTCGGCCATGTCACGGTGGTCAAAGCCGTCAAGTTCAAAGAAAGTGACATCCTTATGACCGTTCAGACGCAACATACGTACGAAATAAGCTGTTTCCTCATATCTTCCATAAAGTTCCATTTCACGATCTCCCGAAATGACAAGGAATGGCGCAGCATCTGCTCTGACAAAATAAAGCGGGGCAAATTCATCAATGGTTGGTGTAAGTTTCTTGATTCCATTTTTCTTTCTCTGGGCAAAATGGGTAATGACCTGTCCGCTATACGGTACAATGGCAGCCATTGAGTCCGCATCTATTCCATATTTGGCCAGATAATGTTTGTCGAGCCCGAGCATATCCACGATATATCCTCCTGCAGAATGTCCGGCAAGGTATATTTTGGAAACATCACCTCCATATCCTCCGACATTGTCCATAACCCATTTGACAGCAGCGGCGGCATCATCCAGGACATCCGCGAGATCGACTTCCGTCACAAAACGGTAGCCCACCCCGACAACGACGGCACCATCCCGGGTAAGGGTCTGAGGGACAATGCGTTTCCCGGAGGTAAGGCCTCCGCCATGGAACCAGACAATCACCGGGCGATCCTTCGCACCTTGCTCGTATGCAATGTCAAGCCTGCACATTTTTGCAGAATATTCATCATTTTCCGCTTTGTAAAGAATATTATTCTCAGTTTTGTATCCTTCAGCGCTCGAAATTGCCTCTGAGATGACCATTGCAATTAAAAGTAGGATTATCCGTTTCATTTCCTGTATAGCATTACTTGGTTAGTACGGTAAAATTAGGAAAATTTTACCGTACTAACCAAAAGTT
>CAMEBJ010000205.1 GCA_945912085.1 uncultured Bacteroidales bacterium
GTCTCATAGAGTAGCCGACAAGGTTCGGCATTGTGACACTCTTCGGGGTGACTGCATTGATGGTCAGAAGTATCCTGCGGCCTTTCTTCACGTGGCTTCCCGCTTTGGGATTCTGCCGGTAAACATCCCCACGTTCCATTCTTTTCACATAGACTGAATCAGTCACCTGGATGCGCATCTCGTGTTCCTGAGCCATTGCGGCAGCCTGTGCCACGCTCATATTCGTGAAGTCAGGAACCACAATTTCGTGATTGTGCTTTGTGACAACTCTCAGGAGAATGATGGCTCCCGCAATCAAGGCGACAAAAATGACAAGTGCCAGCAAAAGGTTTTTGACAATCCAGTTGTGGAGGAATTTGCTCATACGTTCAGTAAATGAAATATCAGTTTGTAGATGCCTTCGCAGAAAAGGGCTATTCCGATGACGATTACTATGATGCCTGTTATGCGGTTGATCCAGAGGATGGTCCTGAGCCTGAATTTTTTCCTGAAATGGTTCAGGATGGCAGTGACTGAGAACCACCAGGTGGTCGCCCCTGCAAAGACTGAAAGGATGATTGCCACCGTGGTCCACGCATTGTAGTCAGGAGAGGATCCTATTCCGAAAAAGGCGAAAAGTCCGAAAATCACGATGATGGCTCCCGGATTTGTTAGCCCCATAATCAATGCCTGTCCGAAGTCCTTGAATGACACAAGTTTGCTTGATTTGCTCCTGAGTCTCTTGATTGGATTGGACTTTGACATCGTCCAACCGAGGAGCGCCACGATCAGACCGCCTGCGATGAGTATGACTTCCCTGTGGTTGTCAATCATTTCCTGAGCAATCGAGAGGGCAAAAAGTGCCACGATTGCAAAAAGGGTGTCCACGATGCAGGCCCCCATTCCGGTGGCGAATCCTGCTTTGCGACCGCTGCTCAACGTCTTCTGTACCACGAGAATACCTATCGGCCCGATTGGGGCAGAAGCACAAATTCCGATTATGAACCCTTTAAAGATTTCTGTAAGCATAGGTCGTTTCCAATCTGGTCCTGGACCATAAAGTCTGCAAAAATACTAAATAAATTCCTATATTTGCGCCTCTTGTAAAATAAATCGATTTTTTGTGCCGTAGGATTTACGGAATATGTGATATGAAACAGGAAAAATTGTTGTTGTGGGGGCTGGTTCTGATGTTTGCAGTCCTGATGTCCGTCCCATTCCTTGTCCCTCATTGCGGTTTTTTCGCACTCTTCGGGATGGTTCCTCTGCTTTGCCTGGAGAGGGTCGCTACGCTTTCAGGAGTGAAGAGGGTCTGGATCTGGCATTACTCGGCATTTGTCCTGTGGAATGCCTTCACGACATTCTAGGTATGCAATGCGACCGTGGGTGGAGGGATATTTGCCGTTCTTGCCAATTCCCTGCAGATGTCCCTGGTTTTCGGAGCCTTCCGGCTCAGCCGCAAACGCCTTGGGGGAGTGCTGCCCTACATCTTCTTAGCCACCCTTTGGATTGCCTGGGAGAGATTCTACTTCGATGCGGAAATATCCTGGCCGTGGCTGGTACTTGGAAATGCCTTTGCGGGAAGTCCGTTCTGCATACAATGGTACGAGTACACCGGTACCCTAGGCGGCTCTCTCTGGATATGGGCGTCCAACCTGAGCATTTTCGGCTTGATGGTCAGCCTTTCCGATGGATCCTGGCAGAGTTTCAACGCAAAGGCCAGGTTCGCTTCCGTTTCCGGACTTCTGATTCTCCTCGTCGCGCCATTTGTGGTGTCAGGGATTATATTCAACAAATATGAAGAGTCCCGCAATCCTTTGGAAATATGTATCCTTCAGCCGAATATCGATCCCTACAACAAATTCGGAGGTATGGACAGGAATCAGCAGGATGCCCTTTTAGAGGGACAGATAAGATCGGCTATGGCAGGGAAAGATTCCTCCGAACGCCTGCTTTTCATAGCTCCGGAAACTTTCACCGACAATGTGGTTGTCGGAGATTGGCTGTCAAATCCGACAATCCTCAGGTTCGAAAGGATTTTGAGGGAGTATCCCGGCTGCGGAATTCTTTTCGGAGCATCGACATATTCAATATTCCGTTCATCATCAAGACCTTCCAACACCGCACGGCAATTAAGGGACGGGCGGTGGATTGAGTCCCACAACTCCGCGTTGATGATGGAAGCGGGGCGTGAACCTGAGATTTACCACAAGAGCCGTCTGGTGGTTGCTGTCGAGAAGACTCCCTACCCGGCCCTGTTTTGCCGGATTGACGACTGGCTCGGAGGTGTGATGGGAAGAAATGTGGGGCAGGACAGTGTCAGCGTCCTGAATTTTGACGGCATTCCTGTTGGCTGTGCAGTGTGCTACGAGTCCGTCTATGGGGAATTCTGCACGGAATATGTCAAGGCCGGGGCCAGGCTGATGACGGTCATCACCAATGATGCCTGGTGGGGTGACACTCCGGGTTACAGACAACATCTGAGATATGCCTCATTAAGGGCAATCGAGACCCGTCGGGACATTGCAAGGTGCGCGAACACAGGGATTTCCGCAATTATCGACCAGCGGGGAATCATTCAGCAGAGGACGGACTGGTGGGAGAGACAGATTCTTCGCACCCGGGTCAATCTCAATGACGGCCAGACTTTCTTTGTCACCTACGGGGACATCACCGGGCGCATCTGTTCTTTCGTTGCTTTGCTGCTTGCCGCCCTCTTCCTCGTCCGCCTCCTCACTGTTAGATAGGCTTAGGGATATTTCCTGAATTGTCAGTCCTGGTGGCGGCCTTTTGGCTGTTCTGTTGGCATTCCTGCTGGCCGTTCTTTGGGCATTCCTGGCTGGCGGTTCCTGTTGACATTCCTGTTGGCTGTTCTTTTGGCATTCCCAGCTGGATTTTCATCGTCCTTCCCGTCCTTCCAGCCCTTCCTGGCTTGTCCTTTTCGGGTTTTCTTGCGGTGCATAAAAACAACCACTGACGTACAAGTAGCAGTCAGTGGTTATCAGTTTCTACCAATAAAACGTTACTATTGTAAAAAATACCAATGATTACTTGATGGCATCAAGTTCCTCGATTGACAATCCGACGCATTGTGAGATGGTCTCAATTGCCAAGTCCTGTGCAAGTAAGTTCCTGGCGATGGAAATTTTACTTTCCATTTCGCCTTCTTTTCTTCCCTTCTTCTCTCCCTCAGCCAAACCCTCTTCACGGCCCTTCTTCTCTCCCTCAGCCAAACCCTCTTCACGGCCCTCTTCAAAGCCCCGGTCGTGATGTATTTTCATCCGATACAACAAGTCACGTTCGTTCTTCATAG
>CAMEBJ010000206.1 GCA_945912085.1 uncultured Bacteroidales bacterium
CTTTCTCGTCCGAGCGGAAGTCGTCACTGCTCAGAAGCGAGTCGGCGTGGATTGCTGCCACAAGGCGCACATTGCTGAAGTCAAAGCCCTTGGTGATGATCTGAGTGCCGACAATGATGTCAATTTCCCCTTTGGAGAACTGTCTCAGAACTTCCGTGCTGAATCTGGTGCTTTGCGCGGTGTCTCCGTCCAGCCTTGCAATCCGTGCTCTGGGGAAGATTCCGCGGATTTCTTCCTCAATTTTCTGAGTTCCTGACCCGATGCCCTTGAGAATACCGCCACAGAGAGTGCAGGCAAGGTCACCGCTTTCGGTGACAGCCGCCTTTTTTGAAAACCCGCATCGGTGGCAGCATAGCGAAGACTTGTCCTTGTGGTAGCTGAGAATGCCTCCGCAGACGGGGCACTTCGGGATGTCGCCGCAGCTTTCACATTGAAGGACAGGAGAGTAGGAACGCCTTGCCCTCACAATCAATGCCTGTCCTCCGGAATCCAGAACCTCCTGCATCCTTTCAATAAGTTTCAAGGACAGGTCTCCCCTCATTCCTCTTTTCCGCCTTTCCGCCATCGTGTCAACGACAAGCACGTCTGTTTCGCCTCCCTTGTGGAACCTTTCAGTCAGGAAAACCGGGGCATATTTCCCGCAGTGGCAGTTGTAAAGTGATTCAAATGAAGGAGTTGCAGAGCCCAGAAGAATGTTGCACCTTTCCTCAAGGGAGCCTGCGAGGATGAATGCCGCATCCCTCCCGTTGTACCTCGGGGCCGGAGCATCCTGTTTGTAGGAACTGTCGTGTTCTTCGTCAATGATGATCAGTCCCAGATTCCTGTGGGGCAGGAAGATGGATGACCTTGTGCCAAGTACTATGCAATTCCCGCCGGAGACTTTCCGTATGACCGCAGAGCGTCTGGCAGGGGTCTGGGCGGAGTGGTAGACTGCGAGCCTCTCCCCGAATGCCTCTGCGAGGCGTTGTTCCAGCTGCCTTGTCAGAGCTATTTCCGGAACGAGGTAGAGCACATTCTTTCCCTCTTTCAGGGTGTCGGATGCGAGAGAAATATAGATTTCGGTCTTGCCTGACCCTGTTACACCGTTGAGCAGCACAGGCTTGTGCCTTGAGAAAGCCTCCACGATGGATTGCTCCGCCTCTTTCTGGGCGGGGGTCAGAGGCTGCCCGCCTTTCCCCGGGCCCTGCAGTTTCCTGTTTCTGGACTGCCGGGGAGTCTTTTCTGAGTCCGAAGCGTATTTCAGGGCAGGAAGAGCTGCCTTGAGAACCTCCCCGGGAGTACACATATAGTAATCCGCGAGCGCTTTCCAGAATTCAACCGTGCTCTTTCCGCATAGCCCGTCATCTTTCAGACGTTTCCTGACAGGATGTATCAGTGATGGAGCAGTTTGCGGTTCCACGTCAGTCTTGCTGACGACTCCTTCCATCTCTTTTCCTCTCAAATCGACAATCACCCTGTCACCGACCGACAGATTTTCGTCATCCGTCCAGTAACAGGGTTCCCACTCCATTTTGAGCGGCAGCAAAACCAGAATATACCTCTTCTTTCCCATCAGACGGCAAAGATATGAAAATGTAGCGTTATATGGAGCGGATGTTGAAAACTTGGAAAGGAAAATATATCTTTGCCCAAAAGGTATATTGAATAAGTACATATTTAATAAGGGAAATATTTATGATTCAGGAAAACAGGGTGAACTTGCGGTCGGGCAAACCTGCCGATGCCGCTTCAATTGCCTCTCTTCTGCTTCTGGCGTGGCCTGTCGAGAGCTTTCTTGCAATGGATGGGAATCTGACGGAAAATGATTTGCTTGACACGGTCACTTCACTTGCCAGAAGGACGGGAAATCTTTACGGTTACGACAATGTGATTGTGGCAGAGAAAGTTGAGGAAGATGGCTCCGTGCGTGTAGTGGGTGCAATCTGCGGATATGACGGTGCGTTGTTCCTTGAATTGAGAAAAACCGTCGCGCAGGAAATCGGAAAGCGTTTCCCGAAGGTTGTGGAAAATCTGGATTCGTGGCCTTGTGAGGCTTCTGAGGATGAATTTTACCTGGATTCCGTCGGGGTTCTGCCTGAATGCAGGGGGATGGGCATTGCCTCTGCATTGTTTCGCGCAATGCTTGAAAGGGCCGGGAATCAGGGACACAAGGTCGCCGGACTGCTTGTGGATGAGGAAAAACCCAAGGCTGAAAGGCTGTATTTGAGGCTGGGATTCACCTTTGACGGATTCAAGGATTTTTTCGGGCACAAGATGAAGCACCTGGTCTATTCCTTGTCTGAATGATTTCCGGAATGGTTTTCTGAGTTGTCACTACTTGAACTCCGTTCCGATGGGCTTGCGGTTGTGGCCTTCTGTGCCACTTCGAGGGCAATTTTCCTGCGGTAGGCCTCCATCCGTTTCCGGTAGGCTTCCTGCCTTGCCCTGGCCTTTGCGGCCTCACGCTCCTTCATCTTCTCGAATTTGTTTTCCAAATAGTTGTCTGCCATATTTCATTTGTTTTATAAAAATTCATATCTTTCGCAAAATTACGTTTTTAACATTCAAACTCAAAACTCCATGAAATCAAACTAACGAATCTTCTCCCGCATTTTCAGGGTAATTGCCCTTGTGCTCGTGCTCAGTTTCTCCGCATCTTTTGCTTCAGTTGAGGCTTCTGCACAGAAAAAATCCTCAATCAAGACAGGAACCTTCAAGGACTGGAACGGTATTGATCACATAAACATCAGGAAAATATTTGATTTTAACGATTATTCCAAGATTCTCATCATGCCTTTCGATGTAAGTGCGGTTGTGCTTCCTGATCAGTCGGACAACACTTACCAGCCTATGGTGGATGTACTGAACAGTCTTCAGGAATATGCTGCGGATTACCTCAGAAAACCTCTGAAGAAAACCCCGGTCAGCATATCTGCTGCAAAAACTCTTCTCCCCGAACCGAAGACCCTGGTTTTCAATATGAAGATTGACGAATTTGATCCCGGTAACAGAGCCCTCAGAGCCTGGGTGGGCTTTGGAGCAGGAAGGGCAGCAGTACAGATTTCCGGTGATGTTGTGGATGCTGCAACAGGGGAGGTTCTTCTTTCCTTCAGTCAGAGAAGGCTCTCGGCTATGGATCTCGCTTCCCACGAGAAAGTCCTTCTGGAACTTCTCAAGGAAATTGACAGTGACCTTGCAAAAATGCTTCTCAAATTCAGATAATCCTCGTCTGACGCTTGTAAATTCAATTTTATTTCTATTTTTGCATGTTCAAACATTTTGTTATATTTAATATGAAGAGAAAT
>CAMEBJ010000207.1 GCA_945912085.1 uncultured Bacteroidales bacterium
TCCCGAGCTCCCGCAGCCATACCAGAAGGTGTATCCGGGTGATGCAATGTATGCTGACCTCAACGGAGACAATATCGTGGACGGCAATGACAAATGCGTCACCGGCTATGGCGCCCGCCCTGAATATATGTTCGGACTCAATGCCGGATTCAACTGGAAGGGTCTTAGCTTCAGCATGCAGTGGACAGGTGCCACGCACGTGGACAAGATGTATGACATAGAATACAGGATACCTTTCACCAATGCCGGAAAACGAGGCCTTCTAACCTACTTCTACGACGGTTGCTGGACACCTGAAAATCAGGAAAATGCGATTTATCCGCGTCCATCGGAGGAGTCGGAGAGCTGGAACTCCGAGCCATCTACACTCTGGCTGAAGAACTCTTCGTATTTCCGTCTCAAGAACGTGACTCTCGGATATACGATTTCCAACTCCCCGGCATTGAAGAAGGCTGGAATATCCTCTCTCGGGATTACCTTGACGGGGTACAACCTTCTGACATTCTCTCCGCTCAAATACATTGACCCGGAGGGTGTCACCAACAGGTTCGGAGACTATCCTCTCGTGAAAATCTACAGCCTCGGGCTCAATTTCAATTTCTAATTTGAACAGGTATGAAAAGACTTGCACATATTATTCTTGCGGCCCTCTCTTTTGCGGCCATTGTGTCCTGTTCGGAAATCAAATTCGGGGACAGCTTCCTTGGTGACCAGCCGGAAAGTTCCGGGGCGACCACGGAGCAGATGTTCTCATCGGCCACTGAGGCTGAGAAGGTTCTCAACAGGGCCTATCTTGCGCTTCCTTACGGAATACCGACTTCAATCAACAACAAGCTTGGAGTCAATATCCTCGAGTCCCTCACCGACCTGTCGCAAAGTTTCCGCGACAACATCAGTGACGGCCCGATGAAATACTATTACAATGGGGCCCTCAGCCCGAACAGCATCAACGGCAGCGCCGCTTACTGCTTCGGTTCTGAGACTGACTGGACGGCAATCCGTTATGCCTGGCTCTTCATCGAGAATGTGGACAGGGTTCCGGACAGCGACAATGCCTGGAAACAGCGCCGCATTGCCGAGGCAAAGGTCATCATCGCCCTTTCATATTTCGAAATTCTGCGCTATGTCGGAGGTGTCACCTGGCTTGACCACGCCATCGATGTCAATGAACCGATGGATTTCCCGCGTCTGACCTTTGCGCAGACAGTCGAGAACATTGTGGCCCTTCTTGACGAGGCCATTCCGTCCCTGATCTGGAAGGAGGATGAAATCCAGGATGGAAGGATGACCAGGGCAGGTGCTATGGCCCTCAAGTTCAAGGTTCTCCAGTGGGCCGCAAGTCCGACTTTCAATTCAGACAAGCTCTGGCACTCACAGGCGGATGCCTACACTTGCTACGGCAATTTCAGCGCAGACCGCTGGAAGGCTGCGAAGGATGCCGCAAAGGCTTTCTTCGATGAGGTTGCCACAAAAGGTGAATATTCCCTGATTCAGCCTGAAGAGGCGACCCATCAGGCACGAAGGCTTGCCTACAGGAAGGCATATTATGACAGGGGAGGCTCGGAAATACTCATTTCCTGCCGTCACGGCTACCAGGCTTCCACACATTCTTCGTTCATCGACCAGCGTTACTACAGCGGCCCTACATTGAATTATGTGGATATGTTCCCTTGGGAGGACGGTTCGGATTTCCCATCTGACTTCGATTGGAAGCATCCTTCCAAACAGCCTTTCTTCAGGTATGAGGGAGGAAATATGATTCCGACGAGGGATCCGCGCCTTTACGAGAATGTGGCGTGCCCGGGAGACATCTACTGTGACGGTACAGCCGCCCCGGTATATTCCAACCATCCGAATTTCAAGGATGGCAGCGGTTTCCTCGTGATGAAATTCATCCTGCAGGAAACCAAGGACAGGAACAACCGTCCGGTGCAGTGGCCGTATCTGAGGCTTGCAGAAATAATGCTGGACTATGCCGAGGTAATCAATGAGACGGACGGCCGTCCGGATGACACTGCTTACAAAATGGTGAACGATGTCCGCTCACGTGTCGGTCTGGGGGCATTGCCTGCCGGTCTTGGCAAGGATGCTTTCAGGGAGGCTGTCCTCCGCGAGAAGGCTCTGGAACTCGGATATGAGGAGGTGAGATGGTTTGACCTTGTCAGACACAACAGGGAGGCCGATTTCACCAAGACCCTCTACGGACTCCGAAGCAAGGGCAATGACCTGAACAATCCAACGGAATTCACTTTCGAGAAAATCACGCTCTCAGAACGCTATTGGCAGTCCAAATGGGACACGAAGTGGTATCTCGCGCCGATTCCGCAGAATGAAATAAACAAGGATTATGGAATGACCCAGAATCCGGGGTGGTAATATTTTCTAAACTTCACCTGATATGAATCAAACAATCAAGAATATATTCACATTTCTGCTGGCCTGCTGCTTTGTCCCGGCTTTTGCCCAGACATCGCCGCTCAGTCAGACTGACACCGTCAGTGTCGGCTACGACATTGCGGTCTCTCTTCCGGTCAGCAGTTATTCCGCCACGGGAGTCGATGCCGGAGCATTCGTGAATGCCGCCCACATCGATGTCACCAAGGCTCTTTACGGCAAGATTGCCGGGCTGAATGTCTATCAGGGGGTGGGTTCGTCGGCTGACAATGTTTCAAGACTGTCAGTCCACGGTAAAACTCCTCTTGTGCTGGTGGATGGCTTCCCAAGGGATTTCTCGAACCTGACTTCTGAAGAAATCGAGTCCGTGACCCTATTCACCGATGCTGCTTCGGCAGCCCTCTATGGAATGAAGGGTGCAAACGGTGTTCTCTATGTGACCACAAAAAAGGGAACTGAGAGCAGGTTGAATGTGACTGCAAAGTATCAGTTCGGCATCAATACCCAGTTCAGGGCTCCGGAATTTGCAGACGCTTTCACCTATGCCAATTGCGTGAATGTGGCTATGGCTTCGGACGGACTTGCGCCTCGGTACGGCAATGGTGAGCTGGATGCTTTCAAAAATGGGAACCTTCCGTACGACTATCCGAATGTCAACTGGTGGAAGGAAACCCTCAATGACCTGGGCTTTACCCACAGTCTAAAGCTGACGTTTGACGGTGGCAGCAGCAAGTTCCGCTACTACACCGTGATCGACTACTACCGCGACCGTTCAATGCTCAAGGAGAACACGACTGACAAGCGTTACAGCACAAGGCCGACCGACACAAGGCTGACGGTCAGGACCAACCTCGATCTGGACATCACCCGCACAACCTTCTTCCGA
>CAMEBJ010000208.1 GCA_945912085.1 uncultured Bacteroidales bacterium
TCTATTACCCCCGGGAACCCTTGAAACTGCCTTTCGCACCAGCTGCTGGCGAGGATCCATATTTCGAAAATCCTGTGATGGCAACGGGAAACAACTGTTTTTCCCCGGCTCCCGGCATCAATGACTGGTATGAGACCGTCAAAATCAATTACTGCGACACCCACAGCCCGACCTGGGACAAGATGCTGGACATAGTGCGTTTCTGGGCCTCCAGGGGAGTGGACGGATTCAGGTGCGATATGGTTGAACTCGTGCCCTGCGACTTCTTCAAATGGCTGATAGAAAAGGTTAAGGAAGAGTTCCCTTCAGTGATCTTCATCGCCGAAGTGTATCAGAAGGATTTGTACGGCAAATATATCCGCTATGTCGGCTTTGACTATCTCTATGACAAATCGGGACTTTACGACACCCTGAGGACGATAGTGGAGAAAAATGTCGGGGACAACGGCCTTCCGGTCGAACTCTGGCAATCAGCCGAGAGAATCACATGCAACTGGCAATCACTGGGTGACCTTCAGCCCTATATGCTGAATTTTCTCGAAAACCACGATGAACAGAGGTTCGCCTCGGATTTCTTCGGAAGGTCAGCACGCTTTTCATTTGCAGCCCTGTATGTTTCACTGTTTCTGAACAGGGCACCTTTTATGCTCTATATGGGAGAGGAACTCGGAGAGAAGGGAATGGACGAGGAGGGATTCAGCGGGAAGGACGGCAGGACAACAATCTTTGACTGGTGGAGTTTGGATTCATTGAAGAAACTTCACACCGTCATTCACAAGGGATTGTACAAGGATTTCGACACTGTGGCCCTTTCCGGGGCAGGACTTTCTCCAGAGGAGACGATGGTGTTCTGTCGATATGCCAGGGCTCTGAGGTTCGCCGGCAGTGACGATGCAATCAGAAAGGGAATGGTCTATGACCTTTGCTACTGCAATGCTGCTTCTCCGGGATTCGACAAGCGCAGGCATTTTGCCTTCCTGAGGGATTTCAAAGACGAGACCCTTCTTTTTGCAGTGAATTTTTCTTCGGAACCTGCCGCGATGGAACTTGCCATTCCCCCTCACGCATTCGAATGGCTGGAACTCCCACAGACAAAGATGCTCAACCCGACAACGCCAATCCGAATCAACGTTCCCGCTTTTGGAGGAACGATGTACCGTCTTTCGGAACCGCAGAAGAAGTGAATGACGTGCAGGAATCCCGGTAGCGGACCCTTATGGTCTTGCCGGTGAGATCGCCGTCCATCAGACCGGACCAGACGTGAGGAGATTTCATATTCCGTAAAGGTATGAAATCTCTTTTGT
This sequence comes from uncultured Bacteroidales bacterium, assembly GCA_945912085.1. Classification (GTDB taxonomy): domain Bacteria; phylum Bacteroidota; class Bacteroidia; order Bacteroidales; family UBA932; genus Cryptobacteroides. Next base: position 1,305 of record CAMEBJ010000208.1, read on the forward strand.
TTTTCTTTCTCTCTTCCCGGGTGGCCCTGCGGTTGAAATCAATCACTTCAAGGACTTCCGGGGCAGTTTCTCCTTTCAAGCTGAGCGGCCGCCAGCCTTTGATTCCCTTTACCTCAAGAATTCCATCAGAAGAACCGCCGAAAACATTTACTGTCAGAACTGTGCTGTCTCTTGAGATTCCTTGGGAAATGGATTTGAGTGTGGATGAATAAATGCTGAATTGTTCTTCCTCAGGTCTGCCTACGCATTTGTACTTCAGCGAATACTTGCCTTTGTGGTTGAAATCGGCAATGAAATATCCTCTCGGAGCCCCACAGTTCTGAAGTGCATATGGCACTCCGTAAGCATCCCTCACGCCTCTCCACCAGCTTCCGCAGGCGGCTCCTGCAACAAGCATTTCCATTTCCCTGCCTGAAGGTATTCTGACGGAATGTCTTGAAACAGTGTGGCTGTGTCCGAAGACCGTCATCAGAGCACCGGCTTTGTCAAGTATGGAGTAAACACTGTCAGCACTTTCCGGACGACCCAAGGGAATGTGCGCAGCAAAAACAGTTAGAGCAACCTTAACACCCGGTGATGTCGTTACGACAGAGTCCAGCCAATGTTTCTGTCCAGAGGTCACACCGCCTTCATATTCTCCTTTTTCACTGTGCCTTACATTGTTCATCAATATGAACCTGATTCCTCTCGTGACAAATGTAGTGTCCGGATGTCCGATGATTTTCCGGTAGGTCTGAAGGTCCCTCAGCCGCCTTTTCCCGTCCGGATTCTTCGGGTACAGGTCCCTGTCGTGGTTCCCAGGTACGCAAACCCATCTGAATGGCAGGGAATCAAGGATGGCCCTTGTAGGGAGAAGCAGTTCCGGTTTGTCATTCACAAGATCACCGAGAAAAACCGCAAGGTCAATGTCCTTTCTCTGCATCAGTTCCCTGTAGATGCTCTTTCTCGCGAACTCCAGTTCCAGACTGTCATCTACCTGAGGATCACCCACAAACGCCACCCTCAGCCCTCTGGCAGGGGAGGGTAGGGAGACCAAAATCCAAAGAAATATAAGAATCAGGCGTTTCATAGTTGTCATTGCAGCAGATTCTCTGTCATTTCAACAGGTTTTCTGTCATTTCAACCAAGCGAAGCGCGTGGAGAAAGCTTCTGGCATTCTACCCATCGCGCTTCGCAAGAATATACTTTCTTCCAGGTTATCTGGAAATTAATTATTTCGTAGAATAAACCTCAAGTATGGACTTACTTGATATATCTATTCTTGGAGTACAGAAGATAAATGGCTTACCAGCCTTATTAAATGAAAGAATTACGTCATCCATAACAGGGCCGTCAGTAACAGGCTCAGGAACAGTCCAATCCTTAGTAGATTCATCAATATGGGTAATGTAAATCCTTCCGTTACCATTGACATTGTTTGCAAATGCGACATAAGGCACTCCTGAAGGAGAGAATGACATTGATGGCTGAACAGTTCCTTTGGCAGTGAAAATTGATGGAATCGTACTTCCTATAACAGTGAATTTGTTCTCCTTTGAAGGATCATATCTGAGAAGGGAAAGACGGTAATTCTCATCAACCTGAGGGATTTGTGCAAGAATGTAGATTTCACCAGATTCCGTTACATAGCAATCATAATATAAAGAAAGAGCTGTTGCTGCTTCTCCAGCTGACGTTACCGGAGCTAACGTTTCTTCAACTGATGTCCAAGTGGTACCGTCGCATTTGTATATTGAGAAGGTCTTGCTATTATAGTTCATAATAATCATATAAGCATTTCCTCCAGCCATATACAATTTAGGCATATACGCATAAGTCTCCGTTCTGTTTGCACACTGTTGCTCATTCTCCCAAGCAGTACCATTGTAGTGGGCCACATTCAATGATCTCTTGGCAATATTGCCATATTTGGCATAAGCGCCTGATGCAATCCACACATTATTGTCAGAAAAAGGTGCAAGACAAA
>CAMEBJ010000209.1 GCA_945912085.1 uncultured Bacteroidales bacterium
ACTCGAACCGCTTACCTCAACACTGCCAGTGTTGCGCTCTACCAGATGAGCTAATGCCCCGGTTGATATGTCAGAAACACTCTCTTTGTCGTTTTCCTTAGAAAAACAAAGGAGGTTGTCCCCTAAAGGCAGCCTCCAGTTGTGGAGAATGTCGGAGTCGAACCGACGACCCCCTGCTTGCAAGGCAGGTGCTCTAGCCAACTGAGCTAATCCCCCGAAAGCGGATGCAAATGTATGTATATTTTTTTTATTGCCAAAATTTATTTGATAAATTTGCGTCCTCATTAACACAATCTTATGGAAATAAAAATAGTAAACAAATCTGCATATCCGCTTCCTGAATATGCCACGGCCCTCTCAGCAGGCCTTGACCTGAAGGCAAACATCACTGAGCCTGTTATGCTGAAGCCTCTTGAGCGCATTCTCGTCCCGACCGGACTTTTCATAGCTCTCCCGGAAGGCACTGAGGCTCAGGTTCGTCCGCGTAGCGGTCTGGCTGCTAAGTACGGGATTACCGTGCTCAATTCCCCGGGGACCATCGACGCTGACTACAGGGGCGAAATCAAGGTAATCCTCGTGAATCTCTCCAATGAACCTTTTGTCATCAACCCCGGCGAGAGAATCGCCCAGATGGTTGTCGCAAGGTCCGAACGCGCGCAGTGGGTTGAAGTTCAGGAACTTGACTCAACCGAGAGGGGAGAGGGAGGTTTCGGCAGCACCGGCCGCAAGTAAATATTTACAATGTTGAATATACCGTTAAATATTATCCAATCATAATGAATATTTCCGAAATATATAATATATATAAGGAGTGTGGCGGCCGTGTGACGACGGACACGAGGACTCTAACGGGTGGAGAGTTGTTTTTTGCGCTGAAGGGGGAGAATTTCGACGGGAATGAATATGCCCTGAAGGCTTTGGAGGCAGGTGCGGCCTACGCTGTCGTGAATGCCGGTTCCCGGGTGGCGGAGGATCTTGCTGAGGGAAGGCTGGATGAGGCTCTGGTGAATGCCGGGGGAAAATGCCGGCTGATTCCTGTTCAGGACACGCTCAGGACGCTTCAGGAGCTTGCAAGGTGGCATCGCTCAATGACTTTTGTGGATGGAAAGCCTCTGACTGTCATTGCTTTGACGGGTACGAACGGGAAGACCACCACAAAGGAACTCATCAGGGCTGTCCTTTCTGTGAAATACAATGTGACCGCTACGGAAGGCAATCTGAACAACAACATCGGAGTGCCTCTTACTTTGTTGAAAATCAATGCTCAAACCCAGATTGCGGTGATTGAGATGGGGGCGAGCCATCCGGGGGATATTAAGGAATTGGTTGACATTGCGCTGCCGAATTTCGGTCTGGTGGCGAATGTGGGCAAGGCGCATCTTCTTGGTTTCGGGAGCTTTGAGGGGGTGATGAAGACGAAGGGGGAACTGTACGATTACCTCCGCAGGACTTCCGACAAGGTCTTTGTCAATGTGGACAATCCTCATCTCTGCAGGATGGCTGCTGAAAGATGTCTTCAGAGCGACCCGGAGAGGCCATATTCACTTGTCCTGCCTTACGGACTGGAGTACTCCGGTGCGTCTGTGCTGCCTGCTTCACCAGAGAAACCGTTCCTGACGATTTCATTGCCTGTGGAGGACGGTGCCGCTTTGGAAATCAGAACCAATCTTGTCGGGGCCTACAATGCTGACAATGTGATGGCTGCTCTTGCTGTTGGAACCTATTTCGGGGTGGGTCTGGAGGATGCTGTCGGGGCAGTTGAGGCCTACGTTCCGTCAAACAACCGCTCGCAGATGAAGCGGACGGAAAGGAATACCCTGATTGTGGATGCCTACAATGCCAATCCTACGAGTATGGCGGCGGCTCTGGGCAATTTTGCGGCGATTGAATCTGACGAGCCCAAGATTCTGATGCTGGGGGATATGCTGGAGCTTGGAGAAGATTCTTTGTTGGAACACAAAGCGGTGATTGACAGGGCTTTGCAGATTGGATGCGAAAGCATTTACCTTGTTGGGGCAGAGTTTGGGAAAGCTGTTGCTGAACTTTCAGATAAAACAGAAGCGGCAGGAGGACCTTTGAAGTGTTTCAGTACTTCGGCCGACCTTGCCGCATATCTTTCTGAGAATCCTGTCTCGGGAAGGATTGTTCTTGTCAAAGGCTCCAGAGGTACCCGGATGGAGAATGTGGTTCCGGTGCTCTGAGAACTATCGTTGACTCAAGTCCCGGTGGCGTTCTGCTTCCGGGGCTTTTTGTGTGATGGTGTCGTGCCTACCGGGCTCAGTCTTCTGAATGGAGAGCCTTCCAGAGCATATCCTTCAATTCGTTGATTCCCTGGCCGGTGAATGAGGATATGAACACGTGTGGAACCCCCTCTGGAAGTTGGGCGGTCATTTCGCAGATCATCTTCTCATCAAGCATATCCGATTTGGTGATTGCCAGAACTCTTTCCTTGACAAGAAGTTCGGGGTTGTATTCCCTCAGTTCGTTCAGCAGGATTTCGTAGCCCTGCCTGATGTCGTCCGTGTCGGCAGGCAACATAAAGAGCAGGATGGAGTTGCGCTCGATGTGTCTGAGGAATCTGATTCCGATTCCCTTGCCTTCGTGTGCCCCCTCGATGATTCCCGGGATGTCTGCCATCACGAATGACTGGTCGTCATAGTAGCGGACGATTCCGAGATTAGGCTCAAGCGTTGTGAAAGGGTAGTCCGCAATCTTCGGTCTGGCAGCGGAAACGGTCGAAAGCAATGTGGATTTCCCTGCATTCGGGAATCCCACAAGTCCCACGTCAGCAAGCAGTTTCAATTCCAGAATGAACCATCCTTCCTCGCATGGCTCTCCCGGCTGTGCATATCTCGGAGTCTGGTTTGTCGCCGATTTGAAGAAGTTGTTGCCCATACCTCCGCGGCCACCCCTGACCAGAATCTCCTCCTGACCGTCATCCACAAGCTCAAACAGAATCTCTCCCGTCTCAGCATCCTTTGCCACCGTCCCCATCGGCACATCAAGGATGATGTCACTTCCGTTCTTCCCGTTCATCAGCTGCCCGCTCCCGGAAGCCCCGTCCTCCGCCATAATGTGCTTGCGGTATTTCAGATGGATGAGCGTCCAGAACTGGTGATTGGCCCTGAGGATGATGTGTCCTCCCCGTCCCCCGTTTCCTCCGTCAGGTCCTCCCTTCGGAATATACTTCTCCCTCCTCAAATGCATCGAACCTGCGCCTCCATTCCCGGACTTGCAGTATATCTTTACGTAGTCTATGAAATTGCT
>CAMEBJ010000210.1 GCA_945912085.1 uncultured Bacteroidales bacterium
GATGACCTTTATTGGGAGAAAGCCGATGCGCTCAGCCTGATGCACTGGTTCGATATGAATGTCATAATGGCATTCGTTCTCAAACTCCACATCATCGACAGATGGAACCTTCTCGACGAACAGACCGGACGGGAAATGTTCAGGAAACTGGTGGACAATTTAACGCAAACAAATAAAAATCTAAGTATATGAAAAGTACAGGAAAGGTGACGGGAATCGTCTCCAACCTTGTCACGGTCCTTGTTGACGGCCCTGTTTCGCAGAATGAGATCTGCCACATCGAGTGTGAGGGCACGAACCTGATGGCGGAGGTCATCAAGGTAAACGGGAAGCAGGCGGCTGTGCAGGTGTTCGAGAGCACCCGAGGCCTTAAAAACGGTGACAAAGTGACATTTGAGGACAAGATGCTCGAAGTTACACTCGGGCCGGGTCTTCTTTCAAGTTGTTATGACGGTCTTCAGAACGACCTGACAACGATGACCGGAGTGTTCCTCAAGAGGGGTGAATATACCGATCCCCTGAATCACGAGAAACTCTGGGATTTCACCCCGCTTGCAAAGGCAGGCGACAAGGTTGTCGCAGCCGACTGGCTCGGAGAGGTGAAGGAAGGCTGGCTGCCTCACAAGATTATGGTACCGTTCTCCTTCAAGGGTGAATATACCGTAAAATCAGTTGCTCCGGCCGGACAATACAACATCGACGCCGTCGTGGCCGTCCTCACGGGTGCTGACGGAGAGGATGTCAATGTTACAATGACCCAGAAATGGCCGGTGAAAGTCGCAATCAAGGGTTACAGGGAGAAACCGAGGCCTTCAAGGATAATGGAGACGGGAGTCCGCGTGATTGACACCCTCAATCCGATTGCAGAGGGAGGTACAGGCTTCATTCCGGGACCTTTTGGATGCGGTAAGACAGTGCTCCAGCACGCAATCGCAAAACAGGGTGACGCCGAAGTCATCGTGATGGCAGCCTGCGGAGAACGTGCCAACGAGGTTGTGGAAATCTTCACCGAGTTCCCGGAACTGATTGACCCGCACACCGGACGCAAGCTGATGGAGAGGACCACAATCATCTGCAACACCTCAAATATGCCTGTTGCGGCCAGGGAGGCTTCAGTTTACACTGCGATGACCATCTGCGAGTACTACAGGGCAATGGGACTCAAGGTCCTGCTCCTTGCCGACTCGACTTCACGCTGGGCACAGGCCCTCAGGGAGATGAGTAACCGTCTAGAGGAGCTTCCGGGTGCGGATGCATTCCCTGTTGACCTTTCAGCCATCATCTCGAACTTCTACGCGCGTGCCGGAATGGTCGTGCTGAACAACGGCCAGACAGGTTCCGTCACATTCATAGGTACGGTCTCCCCTGCCGGCGGTAACCTCAAAGAGCCTGTGACAGAGTCCACCAAGAAGGCTGCACGCTGTTTCTACGCCCTCGAGCAGAACAGGGCCGACAAGAAACGCTACCCTGCCGTGAACCCGATAGATTCATATTCCAAGTATCTGGAGTATCCGGAGATTTGTGAATATCTCTCTGAGACAGTGGCTCCCGGATGGGTGGAGAAGGTCGAGAAGACCAAGAACATCATCCGCAAGGGCCGTGACGCACAGGAGCAGATCAACATCCTGGGTGACGACGGTGTGCCGATGACCTACCACGAAATCTTCTGGAAATCAGAGCTCATTGACTTTGTCATCCTCCAGCAGGACGCATTCGATGCAATCGACAGCGTAACCCCGATGGACAGGCAGAAATATATGCTCGAACTCGTCCTCGGAATCTGCGACAAAGACTTCACGTTCGAGGATTTTGAGCAGTGCCGTATTTTCTTCAAAGAGATGATCAACCTGCTCAAGCAGATGAACTACTCCGAGTTCAAGGGAGAGAACTTCAACAAATATCAGGAACAACTTAAAACTCTGATTGACAATGGCAAATAAGGCTTATCAAAGAATATACACCCAGTTGGAGGCCATTACCAAGGCCACTGTCACCCTGAAAGCGTCAGGAGTGTCCAACGATGAGCTTGCAGTCGTTGACGGACGGCTTGCACAGGTCGTAAAGACCAAAGGAGACCACATCACCCTCCAGGTGTTCTCAGGTACTGAAGGAATTCCTACCGATGCCGAGGTGACTTTCCTCGGAGTCCCACCTTCATTGAAAGTCGGAGACCAGCTTGCAGGACGTTTCTTCAACGCCTACGGCGAGCCTATTGACGGAGGCCCCGCAATCGACGGAGAGGAAAGGCAGATCGGAGGTCCTTCCGTGAACCCGTACAAGCGCAGGCAGCCTTCGGAAATCATCCCGACAGGTATTGCCGGCATTGACCTGAACAACACCCTCGTGTCAGGACAGAAGATTCCTTTCTTCGCCGATGCCGACCAGCCATACAACAATGTGATGGCTCAGGTTGCCCTCAGGGCCGACGTGGACAAGATCATCCTCGGAGGAATGGGACTTTCGAACGACGACTACCTCTACTTCAAGCACGAGTTCGAGTCCGCCGGAGCCCTTGACAAGATTATCAGCTTCGTGAACACCACCGAGCAGCCGCCTGTCGAGAGGCTTCTGATTCCGGATATGGCCCTTACTGCAGCCGAGTACTTTGCAGTTGAGAAAAACGAGAAAGTGCTTGTGCTTCTGACGGATATGACCCTCTACGCCGACGCACTGAGCATCGTCAGCAACCGTATGGACCAGATTCCTTCCAAGGATTCAATGCCGGGCTCTCTCTACTCAGACCTCGCAAAAATCTACGAGAAGGCCGTGCAGCTTCCTGACGGAGGTTCAATCACCATCATCGCAGTGACTACCCTCAATGACGGAGACATCACCCACGCGGTGCCGGACAACACGGGATATATCACTGAGGGTCAGCTCTATCTGCGTACGGACCCGGATTCCGGAAAGGTAATCATCGACCCGTTCCGTTCACTCTCACGACTCAAACAGCTCGTGCAGGGAAAGAAGACCAGGGACGACCACAGTCAGGTGATGAACGCATCCGTCCGTCTGTATTCCGATGCACAGAATGCCAAGACCAAGCTGGAGAACGGTTTCGATCTGAGCGACTACGACCTCAGGTGCCTTGACTATGCAAAGGCATACGCAACGAGGCTTCTTGCCATTGACGTAAACCTGAAGATTGACGAGATGCTGGACACTGCCTGGGAACTCTTCGGAGAGTTCTTCACCAAGGCCGAGACCGGAATCAAGCAGCAGTTCATCGACAAGTACTGGGTCGG
>CAMEBJ010000211.1 GCA_945912085.1 uncultured Bacteroidales bacterium
TTTTCCTGGGTTGGGCAGGCCTCCACACCCCAGAAGGTGCGGCTGAACCTGTCATTGCAGAAGGTTGCATCGAAAGCGTCCGCACGATGGTCTGGGCTCTGTTCAGCCTCATCCCTTCAGCCGTGGTGCTCATAATGCTCCTGCTGATTTATAAATATCCAATTAAGAAATAAATATATAAACTGGTGAATATGAACAAATTAATATATATCATTTCTGTATATTCAATATTCTCGCTATTCTTTTCCACCGCCTCGGCGCAGTGCATCCGGCGCGACGAGAATGTTGAGGCTCAGGTCGAGGCCATACTCTCTCGTCTTACGCTCGAGGAAAAAATCGGCCAGATGTGCGAACTGACGATTGACAAGGTCGCCCAGAATTCGAGTGACAACAATGTCGCCAGCAACAAGTCTGATGAACAACTTGCAGGAGGAATGTTGTCTGCGCAGGCTGTCAGCACCACTTTCGGAAAGTACAAGGTTGGGTCCATCCTGAATGTTCCCGAGGGTGTTGCCCAGACTCCTGAAGTGTGGGCCGATGTTATCCGCACTTTGAATGCCGCCTCGCTCGAGATGTGTGGGGTTCCGCAGATTTTCGGAGTGGATCAGATTCACGGTGCGAGCTACACCTGGGGTGCCACCCTCTTCCCGCAGGAAATCGGTCAGGGAGCATCGTTCAACCCTGAAATCAGCCGCAGGATTGGAGAAATCACGGCCTACGAAAGTCGCGCCTGTCTCATTCCGTGGGTATATTCACCTGTGATGGATATTGCCCGCAGCCCGCTCTGGCCACGACTCTGGGAAAGTTTCGGAGAGGATGTACTGGTCAATTCCGTGATGGGGTCAGCTCTTGTGAAAGGCCTTCAGGGAGAGGATCCGAACAATGTCGGGATGTACAATGTGGCCGCCTGCCTGAAACATTACCTTGCCTACGGTGCAGCGGTCAGCGGAAAGGACAGGACTCCTTCAAGCGTGACCTACAGGGAAATGATGGAGAAATATTTCCAGCCTTTCAAGGCCTGCTGCGAGGCAGGTGCACTCAGCATAATGGTCAACTCAGCCAACAACAATGGTGTTCCTTTCCACGCCAACCGCCGTCTGCTGACAGAGTGGCTGAAGGAGGGTCTGGACTGGGACGGTATGATAGTTACCGACTGGGCTGACATCGACAACATCTGGAAACGCGACAAAGTGGCTGCAAACAAGAAGGAAGCTATCGCAATGGCAATCAATGCCGGAATAGATATGACGATGGATCCATATTCCACTGATTTCTGTGACCTTCTTCTCGAACTTGTGCAGGAGGGCAAGGTCCCGATGGAAAGAATCGATGACGCCGTGCGCCGCATCCTCCGCCTGAAAATCCGTGTGGGCTTGATGGACCGCGAAACCTGGGACATTCCTTACGAGGCTCCCCGCAAGAAAGGCAGGCAGAACAAGATGCAGCCTCGCGACCTGAAGTCGATGTACCGTTCGTTCGGATGCGAGGGCTATGCACAGGAGGCAGTGAAGATTGCTGAGGAATGTATGGTTCTTCTGAAGAATGAAAATTCCATTCTCCCTCTGAAACAGGGCACTAAAATTTTTGTCTGCGGACCGAATGCGGACAATTTCCGTCCGATGAACGGTGGATGGTCCTACACCTGGCAGGGTCACAAAACCGATGAGATTGTCAGGCAGATTGGCGCTTGCAGGTCTTTCTACGAGGCTTTGCGTGAGAAATTCGGAGCAGAGAACGTGGAGTACAGCCAGATGGTCCGCTACGATGACAATGATTTCCGCATCGACCATCAGGTGCCGCAGACACTTGCCGAAGACGGAAATTCAACGGCCGACAAGATTGCCCGTGCGGATGTCCTCATAGCGTTTGTGGGTGAAAATTCCTACACCGAAACTCCGGGAAATATCGATGACCTGAATCTCTCTGCAAACCAGCTCGAGATGGTCCGTACCCTTCAGCAGAGCGGAAAGCCGGTCATCCTCGTTCTGAACGAGGGCCGTCCGAGACTAATCAACTCAATCGTCCCGCAGTCTGCTGCCATCGTCCAGACATTCCTTCCGGGCAACTATGGAGGAGACGCTCTCGCCAACCTGCTTTCAGGTGAGGCCAACTTCTCCGGCCGTCTTCCGTACACCTATCCGAAGTACCACGGCTCTTTCATCACCTACGACTGCAAGCCTTGTGAATATGTAGAAACGATGGCCGGTGCGTACAATTACGATGCGAACACCCCTGTGCAGTGGCCTTTCGGCTTCGGACTTTCCTACTCCGATGTCAAGGTTTCTGATTTGAAACTTCTGGAGAAGGGGGACGTGCTGAGGTTCGGGGTTACCCTGACTAACAATTCCGACCGTGCTGTGAAAGAGCCTGTTCTGCTTTTCATTTCGGATCTGGTGGCCACTCTGACTCCAGACATCAAACGCCTTCGCGCCTTTGACAAGGTCTCCTTGGAGGCCGGTGAGTCGAAGACAGTGGAACTGTCCGTGAAGATTGCCGACCTGGCCTTCGTTAACGAGGATCTGAACTGGGTTCTCGAGCCGGGCGAGTTCAAGGCATCCGTTGGGGACCAGTCGGTGACTTTCGCTTTGTAATTCTGGGCTGCTTGCTGGCCGCTCGTGGTCGTGAAATTCATTCGGCACGGGAACATTGCCTGGAACAAGGGTAGGCATCAGGGTATGGGTTGCTGCCGGTACGCACCTGCGGCGCTATCCCCCCACCGCTTCGCGGCGGTTCCTCCCGTTCACGAGCCACGGGCGGCTACGCCGTCCGCGACCCATACCCTGATGCTCTCAGCAGACCACCTGGGAAATTCTTGAGAAACCCCCGAGCATAGCAAAAGCCAATAGAGTGTAGCTGGTTTATGGTCGTTGTGCTTATGGGTTTTGGTGTTTTTAAGGTTCATCTCTTCCTTATGGATGCCATTTGTTTGTCCTCCCGGAGGTGCCTTTTTGAGGACGGGGAAGGTCTCCATACCGGATTTGTCCTCCAGGAGCTCCTTTTTGAGGACAAGTTCAGTCCCAATGCCGTGTCGTCCTTCCAGAAACCTGTTTTTGAGGACGGGCGGTTTTCATTCCGGGGATTGTCCTCAATGAGGTGCCCTTTTGAGGACGGGAAGGGTTTCATGCCGGGGTTGTCCTCAGGGATGCCCTGTTTTGAGGACAAGTACAGTCTCACCGCTGTGTTATCCTCACAGATGGCCTTTTTTGAGGACAAGTTCAGTCCCAATGCAGTGCCGTTCTCTC
>CAMEBJ010000212.1 GCA_945912085.1 uncultured Bacteroidales bacterium
CTCTCCAGCCCCGCCAGCGGAATGCTCCCCAGCGGTGGCACTCTCTCCAGCCGTGCCAGCGCAACCTTCCCCATCAGAATGCTCTCCAACCCCGTCAGCGGAACCTTCCCCAGCCCCGACCGTCTCCGCATCGTCAATGCCGTCGTGCAGTGAAATTTCCGGATGACGGTCTCTCAACGCCTTGGAGATATCCGCCGCAAGTGCAGGCCCGACAAGGGCGGCGATGTCTTCCACAGGGGCGGCGGCGATGCGGGCCACACTCCCGAAATGCAGGATCAGTCTCTGCTCGGTTTTCTCTCCGACACCTTTGACCTCGCGCAGAGCTGAGGCTATCTGACTCTTGCTGCGGCGGTTGCGGTGGTGGGTTATGCCGAAGCGGTGGGCCTCATCGCGAAGCCTCTGGAGAAGTTTCAGAGCCTGCGAGTTGCGGTCGAGGAAGAGGGGATAGGGGTCTCCCACGCGGATTACCTCCTCAAGTCTCTTTGCAAGACCGACCACGGTCAGTCTTTCCGTCAGACCGAGTTCCGCCAGCGCCTGCCAGGCAAATGACAGCTGTCCCTTCCCTCCGTCAATGACAATCAGCTGGGGCAGGTCGTCGGGTGCCTCCTCAAGCATCCTGGAGTAGCGTCTGTTCACCACCTCCTTCATTGAGGCATAGTCATTCGCTCCCACGACTGTCTTGATGTTGAAATGCCTGTAGTCCTTCTTGCTCGGGACAGCGTCACGGAAGACCACACAGCTGGCCACAGGGTTGGTGCCCTGGATGTTGGAGTTGTCGAAACATTCGATGTGAAGGGGCAGTTCCTTCATTCCGAGTGCCTGCCTCAATTCCTCAAGGACCTTGTTGCGGAAGTCATCCGGGTCGGTGTGCTCACGTTGTTTCAGGGCATTGAAGCGCATCTCTCTGGCATTCTTCGCGCTCAATTCCAGCAGGGCGAGCTTGTCACCGCGTACCGGGATGCGGAATTCCACCCCATCCAGACCCACATCCGGCAGGAAAGGCACAATCACCTCCCTTGAAAGTTCCCCGAACTTGGAGCGTATTTCTGCGATGAACAGTCCTAGAATGTCCTCCCGGGACTCCTCGATGTTCATCCTGAAACCCAGATTCAGGGACTGGACGACGGCTCCGCCCCTTATTCTCATAAAGTTTCCGAATGCCTCGCTGCTGTCAACCACAAGGGAGAATACATCCACATCCCCATTCTGGGAATTCACGATCACCGACTTGGCGTAGTGATTCTCAAGGGATTGCATCTTCTCCTTGTAGATGGCTGCCTGCTCGAATTCCATCCTTTCCGCAGCCTCGGTCATCAGGGTCCGGTAGTGCCGGATGATTTCCTTTCCGTCTCCCCTGAGCAGACGGACGATTTCCTCGATGTTTTCGCGGTACTCCTTGCCGGAAACAGCCCCGATGCAGCATCCCCGGCATTTCCCGATGTGGAAATTCAGACAGGGCCGGAACTTGCGCCTCAGGATGGCCTCAGAGGTGATTTTGTTGTTGCAGGTACGCAGGGGGTAGAGCCCGTGGAAGAATTCCAGAAGGTTTCTTGCGTGCATAACGCTGCTGTACGGCCCGAAGTAGCGCGAACCGTCCTTTACCACGCGCCTTGTCAGGAAGATTTTCGGAAACTCATCCGCGCTGACGCAAATCCACGGATAGGTCTTGGAATCCTTCAGAAGGATGTTGTACTTCGGCTTGTACTGCTTGATAAGATTGTTTTCAAGCAGCAGGGCATCCGCCTCGGAGTCCACGACGGAGTACTGTGCATCGGCAATCCTGGAGACCATCAGGGCCGTCTTTCGCGTAAGTCTTTCCGGCGGCACGAAATACTGGGCAACCCTCTTGTGCAGGTCCTTGGCCTTGCCTACATAAATAATCTTCCCCTCGGAGTCATAGTATCTGTAGACTCCGGGGGAATGCGGGAACAATGCTATTTTTTCTCTCAGCGTCACTTGCCGAGGGCTTCTTTCACGGCAGTCTCAATACCTTCTCCGCGAAGGTCCCTCTTGAGGATGGTCCCGTCAGGACCGAAAAGCATAATCTGCGGAATGCCCTGAATTCCATAGATTTCGGTAGGGATGGTCTGTGCGTTGATAATCTGGTTCCAGGTCACTCCGTGCTCTGCGGCAGCCTTCTTAGTGTCCTCAGGCTTGTCCCAGACGGCGATGCTCAGGACATCGAACTTCGCTCCCTTGTACTTTTTGTAAACGTCCCTGATGTTCGGAATCTCCCTCTTGCAAGGCCCGCACCAGGATGCCCAGAAATCCACAAGGACATATTTACCCTTTCCGATGTACTCCGAGAAACTGACTGATTTCCCGTCGGAGTCAGGGATGATGAAGTCTGTGAACATACATCCTTCGGCAGTGGTCTTCTTGCTCTGAAGTTCCTTCTTCACACGGACAATCTGAGGGTTGTCGCTGATTTTCGGCCCCAGAGTGTTTAGGACAGAGTCAATCTGTTCATCCTCAAGGTTTGAGGAAATCTCGCTGAAAGCATAGACAGCCACGAAGTTGTCCGGATTGGAGGCGATTGTCTCAAGTCCTTTCCCGACAAACTCTCCGATGATCTCGTCATAGATTCCATCCAGTCTGTCACTTGCCTCGGTTTCCGTGAGGGTGGTGTCCTGCCTGATGCCGTTGATTTCCTGTCTGAGTCTCCCCGAAAGTTCCTCCTCGAAGGCAATGAATCCATCAAGAGCCGCCTGTGCGCCATTCCCTCCGGACTCTGCCGTGCACTTCTCATCAGAGAGGGTCACGGTGATTTTTGAACCGTCGGGAATGAAGCGGACCTTGTAATTCCCTGCTTCAACAACTCCTGCGACAGTCTCGTCCACAGGAAGTGCCAGATTGAATTTTCCTCCGGTCACGGGCACAAGGGTGTCCACATCCATCTGTGGTACTGTAACATACACACTGTCAATACCTTCTGGGGCGATTCCCGAAATCCTCGTCGCCTCCGATGACGCGCAGGACACAACTGCCACGGCTATTGCTACGGCCGGAAACAGTTTTGCTATTGTTTTCATTCTCATCGTTTTATGTTATATATGTATTTACGAAATATGAAATATTCTTTTACGGAATATGGAATATTCCGCTGCAAACATACGAATATTTTTCATTTGTCCGTCCTGTAACGGACGAGAGCCTTGCAATAAGCGATTCTGGCATCTGTCAGGGTGTCGGTGCACTGACGCAGCCGGGTCTGGGCGGCAAGAAGGT
>CAMEBJ010000213.1 GCA_945912085.1 uncultured Bacteroidales bacterium
CACCGCGCCTGCAGCAACCTGGCCTGAAAGGTCCTCGACCTGACGTGAAAGCTGCGCATTCTCGGCCTTGCTTGCGGCAGCCTCTCTACGGGCAGCGGCAGCATCAGCTGTCAGCTTGTGGTTCAATGTGTTGAGAGAATCAATCTGAACAATGTAATTACGCATGATGCTTCTCAATGTCCCGAGTTCCTTCTCGTACTGACGCATCTTCGCCCTGTTGGTCGCGTCGGTCTTCTTAATGCGCTCAATCAGTTGCGAAACCTCCTCCCTCGATGAATCCAGCTGACTGTTAATTGTCTCATAATCAGATGACAACGAAGCATAGTCATTCTGAAGTTCTATCATCCTCTGAGTCAAATCCTGTTTCTCATCGTTGAGGTCATTCACCAAAGAAGTCCTCTCAAACCAGACAAAAGCAAGCGCCGCTGCCAGCACAACAGCCACAGCCACAAGCACATACACGATTGTTTTCATCTTTGAATCCTTCGGATTCCCCTTTACCTCTTCCATAGCTTTTCCCAATTTTTAATGATACAAAAGACAAACTTACAAAAAATCTATATATTTGTTAAAATTTTTGATAGTATGAAATATTTAATAAGATCAGTAAAATATTTTATCTACCTCGTGGTGATAATATCCCTTATCCTTGCAGTTCTTGTTCTCATCGGTGCGGCCGAGGCTGACATATCGACAATGTTCCGCAACGGTTACGATGCCCTGTGGCAAATAGCCATCCTCTTTGCCGTCATCGCCGGTCTGTACCCGAAATTCGGCTTCATCAAACGGGATGCCACAATGACAGGAAGCCTTCAGGAGAAGACTGACAGGGTCCGCAACTATATGGCCTCAAGGGAGTATGTCTTCGAATCCGAGAATGGCAATGTTCTGACCTACAGGCACAAAGGCTTCATCAGCCGCCTTTCCAGAATGTTCGAGGACAGGATCACGGTCACCATAAAGGAGGAGGGAGCAACGGTTGAGGGCCTGCGCAAGGATGCATTCAGAATCGCAGCCGGAATCGAGAGCCGTCCTCTTGAGGAGAGCTCGCAGGAGTAATCACTTTTCCAATTCCTTTGCTGCGGCGCAAAGAGCCTCGTAGAAATCCTCTCCGAAATATGCACAAATCGGCTCTTTCAGGAACTGGTACACCTTGATGCCTTCCCTCTTTCCCTTGGCGAAGGCGTCCTTGCAGATGTCCCAGCGGTGAAGGTTGAGGGCTTTCATCCCGTTGCTCAGCACTGACACTCTGATGGGGTAGAGCCAGCAGGAAATTGGTTTGCGGAAATCCCCCTCGCCCTGAAACCATTTCCGCTCGATTGAGCAGAAACAGTTGCCGTCGCAGTCGAAGCAGGTGTAGGCACATTCTTCGGAATCCCTGACCAGGGGAGTGACCATATCCCCGTCTGAATCGATTTCGAAGAAGCCGTTCTCTTCCACGGCCTTCCGGCCCTTTGGAGACATCAGAGGGGAGAATATTCCGTAATTCTTTTCAATGGCCTCAGGCTCAGCCTCATCCAGAGGAGCCCCGCTGTCACCGATTATGCAGCAGCATCCCTTGCATTTCCCATAGTCACAGGCGAAGCATTCGGTCAGGATTTCCGATGAAATCAGACAGTCATCAATTTGTATGATTGCGTTATATTCCATATATAAATATCTTACATTTGAACATATTCCACTTTGCTGCCGTTGTCGAGGGATTTCAGGATTTCGGTGACTTTCCCTACAGTGACAGCCTTGATTTTGTCCTGATACCTGGTGTTCAGATCCTTGCCGGCAACATTCCTGGTGTAAACGGTGAAAAGCCAGTAGCGCGGGTCATTCTGCCTTGAGGCGATTTCATTGGAAAGTATCTTCTTGTAGATGGCAAGAGAGGAATCTGTCAGGGTTGAAGAAGCCTCGGAGATTGCCTTTCTCAGAATGTCGAGTATCTCGAGATGTCCTGTGCGGACCTCATCCAGAGGGAAGGTTTCAATGTCGGCATCTTCCACTGAAATCATCACATTGAATCTCTCCTGCGGGAACATCAGATGGTTGGAAGACATCGTCAGGCTTGTCCCGGTGCCGCACAGGGCTTTCTGGAGTGCGTCCCTGAGGACAAGGTCGGCAATCCTGGTCGCCATAAAATTCTCGGCACTCAATGGCAGTGGGGTTGACATCACTATGTCCGTACTCGGATGATCCCCGTCCTGTGTCACGGTTACGCAGCCGGAAACGGGGATGTAAGGCAGCCTGATTTTCGCGGAAGTCTCAGGTTTCGTCCTGAATCCTCCCACATTTGCCTGCAAGAATCTGAGCATCCTGCTCTCTTCCATATCTCCCACGATGATGAAAACACCATCGTTGACCCTTGAGAACTGGTCATCGAAAAATGCCTGCGCCCTTGTCTGGAGGTCATCGCTCAAGGCGTACAATTCCTTGAAGGAGGAGTAGTTGTAATTTGGGCACATTAGGCTGTCGATGTGGGCCATCCTGCCCTGACGGTCCTGTTTGCCCGAGATGAGTTCTACCTCAAGACATCTCCTGACATAGTCGAATGATGCGGGGTCCACTGTCCTTCTGTTTGCCACTGACATCAGACTTTTCATCAGCAGGCTCAGTCCCTGCCTTGGTGCCCTTCCGGAAATCCGGGTGTCAGCCAGTCCCACGTCACTTGACATTGTGATGCCTTTTGAGAGGAGCAGCCTGTTGAAATCTTCAGCTTTGAGCCCTCCGATGTCGTAGGTCTCGAGCATATCGGAGAGGAATGCCCCCTCGCCTTTGCGGATGTCTTTCATCGAGGCATATCCTCCACGGATGACCATCGAGTAGTAGAACATCCCTCCCGTGTTCATCTTCTTGTATACTACTTTCATCCCGTTCTCGAAAATCCAGAGTGTGCCTCCGCTGACAGGCTCTTTCCTTGTCGATTTGACTTTCATCTTTGCTTCAGGGGCGGTGGCGAGGGAAAGTGTGTCGGCAGGATTCACGGCGTAGGAAATGGCAGGTCCTCCGGACGCTCTCCAGCCGCTGCGGAATGCTCCCGTAATCCTGTCTGCCGTGACATCAGCCTTTGACACATTTGCTTTCAGTGTCAGATTCTTTGTGCTGTCCAGCAGTTCGGAAGCAAATGCATTGAAATTTCTTGAGAAAGTTGTGTCTGCCACGTTGGCTTTTGCAAAGAACC
>CAMEBJ010000214.1 GCA_945912085.1 uncultured Bacteroidales bacterium
CACAAAACATTCTGCATCAGGGTCAATCACTCCCGGGTAATCCACTGTCCCGGCCAATGCGACCAGTTCTCCAACCGACTCGGGAGCATTCCTGAACTCCTTTCGGACCTGCTCGAAAATCCACATTCCGCAGATGTTCTTCAGGAAACGCACAGTGCCTTCCACTCCCCCTTCGTTTGTGAAATTCTCCCCGTAGCTGAATTCATTGATGACAGGCTCCGGGGTTTCAATTCCAAGAAGTGACCAGGTTCCGCAACTCAGGTAGGCAAAACCGCGCCCCTGTGCAGGAACAGCTGCAACAGCCGAAGCAGTGTCGTGTCCTGCGACCGCCACCACCTTGACCGGACCAAGGCCGGTTGCCTTCTGGACCTGCTCCGACAATGTCCCCACAATTTCTCCCGGAAGGACCATTCTTCCGAATTTCTCCCTCGGGAGTCCGAGAGTTGAGAGGATATCTGAGTCCAGTTCCCTGGTAAAGGCATTGAGTATCTGGGAGGTGGAGGCAATGGTGTACTCGCAGACAGCCTCGCCTGTGAGCATATACGAAAGTGCATCCGGAGTGAAAAGAATCTTGTCTGCAGCCTGAAGAGCGCTGCAGCCCTCTTCGGCAAGGGAATCCAGATTGAACACCGTGTTGAAATTCATGAACTGTATGCCTGTCCTGGCATAAAGGTCCCGCGGGGACATTTTTCGGAAAAATCGCTCCTGAGCACCGTCAGTATGGGAATCGCGATAACAGTAAGGCAGACCGAGAAGTTGTCCGTCCTTTCCGAAGAAAGCCACATCCACACCCCAGGTGTCAATTCCAATGGAGTCTATGCTGACTCCCTGTTCTGCGACCGTCCTGAGGCCTTTGAGTATTTCATTGTACAAATGTGCGATGTTCCAGAACAAATGCCCCCCGAGAGGAATCATCGGATTTTCAAACCGGGTTACCTCGGTCATTTTCATTGATTTGCCGTCGAATCCGGCAAGTATCGTCCTGCCGCTCGTGGCTCCGAGGTCAACAGCGAAGAAATTGTGGTTTGTCATCAGTTTCAGTGTTTAGTCCGCAAATATACATCAGAACATGATTCGATGTACTTTGTTTTTTGACAAACAGGCCATAAATATTGTCAATTGTTTACAAGAATCCTTATATTTGCCCACCAATCAAACAAGCAGATCAGGAAATGAAAAACAGAATCATTCTGACTTTTGCAGCCATTCTCGGTTTTGCATCAGTCGCCTTCGCACAGGATTTTCAGACAAAGACCATCAAACACGACGGGATTGAAAGGGAGTACAGACTTTTCGTCCCGGACAGCATAGCTCCGGAAAGGCCTCTGGTGATAATGCTGCACGGATATGGTGGGAAAGCGGAGAATTACCGTCCTGAAATGACGGAAATCGCACGGAAAAACGGATTCGTACTCTGCGTTCCGCAAGGTTGCAAGGCACCTAAGGGCAAGACAGGATGGAATGTCGGCTACCCAGCCCAGGAAGGAATGGTGACGGACGATGTGGATTTTGTCTGCAAATTGAAGAGGAGTCTGGTGAAAGACCTGAATCTCAACAAGCTCAACTGCTTCCTCTGCGGAATGAGCAACGGAGGGGAAATGTGCTATCTGACTGCACTTCAAAGGCCGGAGGAATTCACCGCCTACGGGTCTGTGGCAGGACTTACAATGGAATGGTTCTACAGGAAGTACTCAATGCGCAAGGCCGTTCCATTCCTTGAGGTTCACGGAGATGCTGACAAGACATCCCGCTGGGAAGGCGATCCGGACAACACCGGAGGATGGGGAGAATACATTGCCGTCCCGATTGCCGTCAGCAATCTGGTAACGGCTGCGAGATGCACTCACTGTGAAAAAACGGAACTTCCGCTAAAACGCAACAAGGTCATTCTTCACCGCTACCTGGACGGAAGTGCAGCCTGGGAAGGAGGTCCATCAGTCGAGGTCCGTCTCTACGAAGTTCAGGGAGGAAAACACAGCTGGGCTCTGGCGGATATGGACACCTGCTACGAAATCTGGGAATTTTTCAGGCTCTGGCTCAGGTAGGAATCCTGCACATATTACCGACAGATTGACGTTAAGGAAATATTTATTCCTCAATAATGGAATTGACCCATCTCTGGCGGCGTTTGTCCTGAAGCAGCATAACGAGTTTGAACTGACCGTCGCGAGCTCCTTCACGAAGACTGCGCTGCTTGATCAGATCGTAGGCATTCCGGCGCAGCACGTGTGATTTCGGGGCACCTAAGCGGTGGGACTCGCGCTTTGATTCATATTCAATGTTCATCTTCTTGAGTTTCTCATCCACTATTTCAGTGAACGTCTCAGCCTTGGCGCCGCGGATTCTCCTGTTGGCGAACTCGTAATAGAAATCATAGCAGGACTGCTCCGGGTCAGCGAAACCAATGAAGAAATTGACTTTCCACCCGGTTTTCTTCTCCGCTGCCCTGACGGCCTCGATGAACTGCTTCTCGTAGAGTTTCTCACCCGTAATGCTCACTATCCCATTGACTTTCTGCACCATATGGATTTTCGGAGTCTTGTGGTTCCAGCCACCGACTTCGACAAGGTCGTTCATATTGTAGCGGTAAAGACCGGAAAGTGTCGTGACATAGATGCAGTAACGCTGCCCCTGCTCAAGCTCGTGAAGGCGGTAGAACCGCGGATCCGGCTTTTCAAGGTCGCACTCGCGGACAAACTCGTAATAGTGATAGTTCGGGAAGAGGGTTGAATCAATTCCCTCGTCAAGCACAAGTCCGAACCTGCATTCCGAAGCGAAGAAGCCCAGTTCCTGATAGCAGCAGCAATCCGGGAGTTGTTCCTGAACCTTTGCGGCGGCAATGGCAGTGTTTCCGCATTTCCAGGAAGAAATCAGCTGGAGGTCAGGCCACCAATGTTTCATCATCGGTTGTCCGTATTTTTCCTTCACGCTTCTGAGAAATTCCGCCCTTGCGGGATCAGGCTTGATGAAGGCGGAAAGTTCCTTTCTGATTTCAGGTGCAATGTCGAACTTCTCCGAAAGAGTACCCTTCTCAATGTCCTCGATGTAGAGGTCGAAGAACTCTTCGGCATTGTGGACGAACTCAAGAATCGTAGAAGGGTTAGGGGCGACCATATATGTCACGCTGTGGGCTATTGCAAGTCTCATCATTGCGTAGTATCT
>CAMEBJ010000215.1 GCA_945912085.1 uncultured Bacteroidales bacterium
TCATGAGGGCGAGATTGAGTTCCATGTTCATGTCCAGAGAAGCCTCTCTGTGGGTGCGACCTCGACTGGACTCAAGCTCTACTCCTCGAAGCACCCTAACACCACCACTGCTGCCACCCAGGCCGTGATTCTTGAGGTGGAGATGCCTCTTGACGGAGTGATCAGGGCGCAATTCAACGGAAAGGAGTTTTCGCACACCCTCGGGGAACTCCTTGAAGGATCCCGCACGCATTTTATGCGCGGCTGGCTCAGCGAGGCGATTCTCTTCAACAGGGCGATGCCTCAGAGCTGCTACACCTTTGAACATTACATGGAGGACAACGAGCCCGAGCGCGACACCGACTACTATTATGTCCGTGTCCGTCAGAAGGACCAGCAATGGCTCTGGACTTCTCCGATTTGGGCGGAAAGAGTTTGATTTTTATGAATATATCACTTCTTTTGGCAGGTTTGCCGGGGGCTTTGTCGGCCTCCGACAAGCCTTTGTGTTCGCAATCCGAGGCAAAGACCCCGCGCAGGCCGAACATAATCTACATAATGACTGACCAGCACTGGGCCGGTGCAATGAGCTGTGCCGGAAACACCGACCTCTCCACTCCTGCGATGGACGCTCTTGCCGCAAGGGGAGTGAGGTTCACCAATGCCTACTGTTCTTTCCCTTTGAGCGGACCTTCCCGGGCTTCGATGTTCACCGGGTTGATGCCGAGCGAGAGCGGGGTGGTGGAGAACGAGGTTCCCCTTCCGGAGGACCTTGCGGGTGAAACTCTTGGAACTCTCGTCTCGGATGCAGGTTACGAATGTGCCTACGCCGGGAAATGGCACGTGAACACTATCTCCCTTCCTGGTGAGCATGCTTTCGGCTTCCGCAACATCAAAGGCAACGGTGACAAGGGAATTGCCGAGGCTTGTGTGGACTTCCTGAGGAATCACTCCGAAAAGCCTTTCTTTCTTGTCGCCTCCTACACCAACCCGCACAACATCTGTGAGTTCGCCCGTGGGCAGAACACTCCGCACGCCCCCGTGCCCCCTGCCGCACTGGAAGAATGCCCGAATCTTCCGTCTAATTTCCAGGTGTCGCCCTACGATGCCAGTGTCCTGAAATTCGAACAGAGCCGGAACTACTCCCTCTACCCGACAATATCCTACACTCCGGACCAGTGGCGTTTCTACCGCAATGCCTACTGCCGCCTGGTTGAGGCTGTTGACAGTGAAATTGGCAAAATCGTCGCCGAAATCGACAGGCAGAACCTCTGGGATGACACCGTGGTGATTTTCACAAGCGACCACGGAGATGGCTTCGGAGCACATCACTGGAACCAGAAGACCGCCCTTTACGAGGAAGTTGCCAATGTGCCTCTGATTGTGTGTCTGCCCGGAAAGAAAGATGACGGAAAAGTGTCCGAAATCCTTGTGAATGAAGGAATTGACCTGATGCCATCCGTCTGCGACTGGGCCGGAGCATCCTTCCCTGAAGACCGAAGTGGAGTGAGCATCAGGCAGCTTCTGGATGGGGAGGCCACCCGTGAAAGCATAGTGACCGAGACTAATTTCCTCCAGACCTCCGGAACGCTTGGCTGGATGGTCCGCACCCCGCGTTACAAATATGTCCTCTACGACAAGGGCCAGTACCGGGAGCAGCTCTTCGATATGCAGACCGACAGGGGAGAGACCCGCAACCTTGCCGTTGAGGCCAGGTACATCGAGATTTTGCGCGAACACCGCGAAATCCTCCGCCAGTGGTTCCTCACCCACCCTGCCTGCTCACTGACCCCTCGCCCGGGCAATGCCCCAGCCACTGTGACCGACCGCTCCCGCCACTTGCGGCTCATTCCGGAGTAACCGACCGCTCCCACTACCTGAAGTTCATCCCGGAGTAACCGTCCGTTCCCGCTACCTGCGGTTCATAATTTTGCCATGCTTGTAAATAGACTAAAAATAATGACAATGAGAAAATATCTGTTGGCCATTGCGGCCGCCCTTATGTTCCTGCCGGTTCTGGCAAAAGAGTCTGTGCAGAGAGATTCTGTAAAAGTCGTCTGGACTGAAGTTGAAGGGGTGAATATACCGCTTCCTCCGATGGAACATCCGCGCCTGTATGTCAGGACTTCCGACATCCCGGCCCTCCGGGAGAAGATGAAATCCCCTCAGGGCAGGAAAATACTGAACAAGCTCAGGGAAGCCTCCCTGCCTCGCACGGAGGAAGAAGAGGCAAGTGTGAAACTCAAGGATTTCCGGTACTACTTCCAGATGAGGGGAGTGACCTCACAGGTGCAGCTCCAGGCTTTGGACTATCTTGTCGATGGCGACAGGAACAAGGCGCGCAGTGCAATCACCTCGATGCTCGACACCCTTAAAAGGGTTAATTTTGACACTGGAAACGACCGAACGAGGGCGAGCGGAGTGATGATTATGGTCGGCTCGATGGTGTATGACTGGTGCTACGACCAGATGACTCCGGAGGAGCGTCAGGCCTATATTACTGAATTCAAGCGTATTGCCGGCACGATGGAGTGTCACTATCCTCCGAAGAATACGGAACCGGTGGCCGGCCATTGCTCGGAGTGGAACATCCTTCGCGACCTGCTCTCGGCCGGGGTCGCAGTCTATGACGAGGATCCGGAAATATACAACTATGTGGCCACTATGCTTTTCCGGGACTATGTGCCGGTCCGCAACTACACCTACAAAGGCGGAAACTATCATCAGGGCTCGGGCTATGTTTCAGTACGTTTCATCAATGACCTGATTTCGCTGTGGATCTTCGACAAGATGGGTGCCGGTGCTGTATATGCCCCTGAACAGCAGTATGTTCTGTATGATTTCATATACCGTAGAAGACCTGACGGCAGTGTCCTTCCTGCAGGAGACGTGAATCCCGGCAACAGGAAGTCTCCGAATTCCTACGCGATGCCGGCGATGTTTGCCGCCGGATATTACCACGACCCATACCTCCAGAACGAGTATTTCATCAAACCTTCCGTCGAGGCGCATCTGCTGATGATGCAGTTGCTCTGGATGGATTTCGACCTCAAACCGAAGACTCCTGAGGATTTGCCTCTGACCCGTTACTGCGGGACTCCTTTCGGCTGGATGATTGCTCGTACCGGCTGGGATGCGAACAGTGTGATTGCCGAGATGAAGGTCAATGAACATTTCTACGG
>CAMEBJ010000216.1 GCA_945912085.1 uncultured Bacteroidales bacterium
TTCAATACTTTTCCCACATTCAATCTTGCTTTCAGACTGTATATGAACGAATCTCCGAGGGACTGGTGCCGTAGGTACATCCAGGAACACGGACTGATGGAGGATGAAAAATAATTGTGGAATACTTTGAATATTCCTTATCTTTGCGACCGGCAAGACAACAAAGGAAAACTACATATTATGGCAGATGAGAAGATAATCTTTTCGATGAACGGTGTCGGCAAGATTTTGCCGCACAACAACAAGGTAATCCTCAAGGATATCTACCTTTCATTTTTTTACGGTGCCAAGATCGGCATCATCGGTCTGAACGGTTCAGGAAAGTCAACCCTGATGAAAATCATTGCCGGAGTGGAGAAGTCCTACCAGGGAGAGGTGGTCTGGGCTCCGGGCTATTCAGTGGGTTATCTGGAGCAGGAACCTCAGATGGACCCTTCTAAGACCGTCATCGAGGTTGTCCAGGAGGGAGTCTCGGAAGTGATGGACCTTCTGAAGGAATACGAGCAGGTCAATCTCAAGTTCATGGAGCCGATGAGCGATGAGCAGATGAACGACCTGATAATGAAGCAGGGAGAACTCACTGAAAAAATCGAGCATTGTGACGGCTGGGAAATCGAATCAAAACTGGAGAGGGCTATGGATGCCCTGAATTGTCCGCCTGCTGATGCATCGGTGGCGACTTTGAGCGGGGGAGAGCGCAGGAGGGTTGCCCTCTGCCGTCTTCTGCTGAGGCAGCCTGACGTGCTCCTGCTGGATGAGCCGACCAACCACCTCGACACAGAGAGTATCCAGTGGCTGGAGGAGCATCTCAGGCAGTACAAGGGAACGGTGATTGCCGTTACACACGACCGTTACTTCCTTGACAATGTCGCTGGTTGGATTCTTGAACTGGACAGGGGAGAAGGCATTCCGTGGAAGGGCAACTACTCCTCCTGGCTGGAGCAGAAAGCCAGAAGGCTTGAGATGGAGGAAAAGCAGGAAAGCAAACGCAGAAAGACCCTCGAAAGAGAGTTGGAGTGGGTCAGGATGGCACCGAAAGCCCGACACGCCAAGTCCAAGGCCCGTCTGGGTGCATACGAGAAACTGTCGGGTGCGGATGTGAAGGAGAAGGAGGCCAAACTGGAGATTTTCATCCCGAACGGTCCCCGTCTCGGAAACAAGGTAATTGCTTTCGATGATGTCTCAAAATCCTACGGGGACAAACTTCTTTTCGAACATCTTTCTTTCGTGCTCCCTCCGGCAGGAATCGTCGGTGTAATCGGACCGAACGGCGCGGGAAAAACCACCTTGTTCCGCCTGATAATGGGGCTGGAGCAGGCTGACAGCGGTTCTATTACAATCGGAGAGACCGTGAAACTCGCATACGTTGACCAGCAGCACAAGAGCATTGATCCTGACAAGAGCGTGTACCAGACAATTGCGGGGGATTCGGATTTCGTCAGGCTGGGAAATAGGGAAGTCAATGCCCGTGCATACGTCTCCCGCTTCAACTTCACGGGTGCAGACCAGGAGAAGCTATGCGGCATTCTTTCCGGTGGTGAACGCAACAGGCTCCATCTTGCGCTGACCCTGAAGGATGAGGGAAATGTTCTCCTGCTGGATGAACCGACCAATGACGTGGATGTGAACACCATCAGGGCTCTTGAGGAAGGTCTGGAGAATTTTGCCGGATGTGCAGTTGTCATTTCTCACGACAGGTGGTTCCTTGACCGTATTGCCACGCATATCCTGGCCTTTGAGGGTGATTCACAGGTCTATTTCTTCGAAGGTACATATTCCGAGTATGAGGAGAACAAAAAGAAGCGTCTCGGCAACGACGAACCGAAACGCTTCAAGTATAAGAAACTTATGGAGTAGAGAACTACTTCAAAGTGACTTTCAGAGGATGAGCCTGGGCGTATGCGAAGTCTTTCACTTCCTGCGCCCAGGTTTCTTGTGATGTCACTCCGCCCTGGCTCCAGCCGGAACCTGTCCAGGCAGTAAGAGGCTGGCCTGAAAGTGCCGTGCCGTAAACTACAGCATGGGAATCCAGTGTGCCTGTACCTGCTGCATCTGCCCCGAGAACGAGTCCTATGGAGATGTTCCCGTCCCTTTCAGGGTCTGAGGAGTCGGATGCCTGCTCAGTGAAGGCGATGAAGTTCTCTCCGTCTTCACGTCCGAGGACATTGTGGAGAACTGCTCCGAGGACTACAGGGAGACCTTCTTCACCTTCAAAGTTGAAGGTCATCACTGATTTCACAAACCTGCATCCTGCATCGAGGGAGATTTTCCTTGTTGCGGTGACAGTCCTTCCGTCAACATCAATGCCTTCGTAGGTGAATACTGCCTCTGTGCGGATTGGTCCGTCACAGATGTGCTGCTGGGTGGCATAGTTGTCACCGATGATGATTTTCTCTCCTGAGTACGGTGCAATGGCTCCGCCGCCGAGAGTGCTTGCAACCTTGTAGCAGTCCATTCCCTCGCCATAGTTGTGGTGGTAGTCCATTTTTTTGAACCAGTCGTCAATCACGAGCCTGTCCGTGCATTTGAGCCAGATGTCGCATCCGAAGGTGCGCGGACTTGACAGCGCCGGTCCGTAGATTCTGCCTGCCACCAGGTCATTCTCCCAAGCGTAGTCGTCAAGCCTCTCCGGAACATATCTGCTGTAGGCGCAGGTTTCGAATACTGCCCTTTCTCCAGGTCTTACAACATACTCAACAGTCTCTCCGGCATTGACATCCGTCTGGAAAAGCAGGAGTGTCCTGCCTTCAGCGTCAGTGTAGATTTGCGAAGGAATCTGAATCCCTTCGGCATCGGTTACGACTGCATTTTCTGCTGTCACTCCCTTTATGTCGCTGAGGTTCAATTCAATCGTCTGAGCCTTTCTGGAAAGTTCAGAGTCGTTGCTCACAATGATTTTCTGCTCGCATTTGCAGGAAACCAAAACGGCAGCAGTCGCAATGACTGCTGCCATAGAGATATTCTTTGCTCTCATATCCATTACTGAGGCTGTTTTCCGATGTAAGCGAGAATACCGCCGTCCACGTAGAGAACGTGTCCGTTCACGAAGTTGGAAGCCTCCGATGCAAGGAATACTGCCGGACCCATCAGGTCTTCAGGAGTACCCCAGCGTGCTGCAGGAGTCTTTGCAACGATGAATGAAT